>JACQEE010000055.1 GCA_016200725.1 Chloroflexota bacterium | reverse complement strand
TCGATCGCGGGGGCGCTGGGCATGTTTGGCAACCGTGATGGGCGCCCAGTGATGCCGGCGAACATCCTCGCGGACTACGCCGGCGGCGCGCAGAATGCGATCATCGGCGTCCTGACGGCGCTGTTGACTCGAGAACGTACGGGCCGCGGCCAGTTCGTCGACATCTCGATGACCGACGGCGTCATGTCATTACTAGTGCAGTTTTCGCAAATGTACCTCAAGGACGGTGAGGTGCCGCGTCCAGGGGCGACGAGGCTCAATGGCGGCGTAGCGCACTACAACGTCTACGAGTGCAAGGACGGTCGATGGGTGGCCGTCGGTGCGAACGAGCCATATTTCTTCGAGAACGTGTGCAAGTTGCTCGGATTGCCGCACCTAGCGGAGCATCAGCACGACGCGGCACGCCGCGATGAAATCGACAAAGCGTTCCGCAAGGCGTTCAAACAGCGGATCGCGCAGGAGTGGCACGACCTCATGGCCGCCGAAGAGACGTGCGTCACGAAGATTTATGACTTCTCCGAAGTTTTCTCCGATCCTCAGGTGTTACACCGTAAGATGGCACTCGAGCTAGTGCATCCGCAGGCGGGCAAGGCGAGGCAAGTCGGCTTCCCTGTGAAGTTATCAGAGACGCCGGCGAAGTTTCGACGCTTTGCTGGCACGAAAGGCCAGGACACCGAGGCAGTGCTGCGCGAGTTGGGCTACACGCCGCAGCAGATCACGCGGCTGCGGGAGAAGGGTGCGGCGCTCTAGCGCGCGGAGGCCTGATGGTGGCGAGCAACGGTCGGCGTCCACCCATTCGGGGCATGCGCGTGCTCGATCTCGCCGGTCCTGAGGCTGCGTACGGCGGTAAAATGCTCGCCGAGCTGGGCGCGGACGTCATCAAGATCGAGCCGCCAGGTGGAGATGGGTTGCGATGGCGCGGGCCGTTCGACGGGATGTGGCCTGAGCGTGAACGCAGCCTGTCGTTCGCCTACCACAACGCTAGCAAGCGCAGCGTAACGCTGGACATCACCTCTGGATTAGGAAGGCGGTTGTTCCTTGAGCTGCTGAATGGCGCCGATGCTTTGCTCGAGTCGTTCGCGCCTGGGTACATGGCAAGTCTTGGCCTTGGCCACGAAGATCTGAGGGAAATAAAGCCCGATTTCATCTATACAGCGCTCACGCCATTCGGCCAAACGGGGCCGCATCGCGGCTTTCAGGGGACAGACCTCACCGTGCAGGCGATGGGCGGGCTGTCGCATCGCGTGGGGTTCCCTGATGGTCCGCCCTTCCGGATGGGAGGGGAACAAGCCTACTTGATGGGCAGCGCACATGTGGCGTTAGCGACCCTCATCGCCTGGCACGATCGCGCCGAGAGCGGCGAGGGACAGTTCATCGACGTGTCGATGCAAGAGGCGGTCGCGATGACAGGGCAGGACGCGATGCCGCTCTGGGACCTGCGCCGCCAGAATCTCGAGCGGGTCGGGTTCAAGAGCATGTCGGGCTGGAGGCACGTCTATCCCGTGCGCGACGGCTACATCAAGTTCATGGCACTGTACGTGCGCGTTGGCCCTGGATTGAAGGGCGTCGTGGACTGGATGGCCTCGCACGGCATGGCTGGATGGCTCGCGGACGCTGAGATGGAGAGCCTCGAAGGGCGCCGCGCGCGCCTGGATGAGATCGAGGAACAGATCAACGCCTTCACGCGGACGATGACGCGGGACGAGGCCGTGCGCGAAGGGCGGCAGCGGGGTTTCATGATCATGCCGATCAACACGATCGACGCTGTCGTTCGCGACGAGCAACTCGCGTGGCGTAAGTTCTTTGTGGACGTTGCGCTGAACGGCCACGCGGTCCGCTACCCGGGCCCGCCGGTGCGCCTTTCGCGGACGCCATGGCAGCCGAGCTGTCGACCGCCGCGCATCGGGGAGCACAATGAGGCGGTCTACCAGGGTGAGTTAGGGCTGTCGCGCGGCGAGATGCGGGCGCTGCGAGCGGCAGGTGCGACATGAGCAAGCGAAAGCCGCTCGCCAATCTGCGTGTCCTCGACTTCACCTGGGTCATCGCAGGCCCGCTGCTCACGCGATTGCTCGGCGTGCTAGGGGCGCAGGTCATCAAGGTGGAGTCCACGGCACGGATCGACCTCATGCGCACGTCTGGCCCGTTCCGCGATGGCGTGCTCAACGTCAACAAGTCTGGCTACTTCAACAACTTCAACACGGACAAGATGTCGACAACATTGAATATCGCGACACGCGAGGGGCGCGAAGTGGTGCTGCGCCTCGCGGCGCAGTGCGACGTCGTGGTCGAGAACTACGCGCCGGGTGTGCTAGAGCGACAAGATTTGAGATATGAAGCCTTTCGCGCTGTGCGGCCTGACGTCATCATGGTGCGCATGCCGGGAATGGGTCTTGAAGGCCCGGGGGCGCACGCACGACTGATGGGCAACTACATCCAGGCTGCAGCAGGCATAGATGAGCTCAGTGGCGATCCCGAGCGTCAACCCGTCGGCTCGGGCATGAGTTACCCCGACACGTCATCTACGCCATATCAGGTGCTACCGGCGCTCTTTGCAGCCTTGGCGTACCGACGCGCCACCGGCGAGGGGCGAGAATGAGTCGTACCGATGAACTCGACGCGTTGATCGGTGCGTGGACGCGGGAGCGAACTGCTGAGGACGTGATGACGACGCTGCAGCACCAAGGTGTACCCGCAGGCGTTGTGCAAAACTCAGAGGACCTGCTGGAGCGTGACCCACAGATGCGCCATCGCGGGTTCTACGCGGCAACGGATCATCCCGAGGCGGGGCGGATCCACCACGACGGCCATCCATTTCGCTTCACGACGATCGAGCATGCGCCGCAACGCACGCCGCCGATTCTCGGCGAGCACACGCCTTGGCTGCTGCATGATCTGCTCGCGATGCCTGACGATGAGGTGAACGTGTTGGCGGCTGGAGAGGCGTTAGCGTAGGCAGGGCTACGGCTCGATCGGCTGCTGCGGCTGGCCGGCCATCGTCGCGGTCGGGTTGTCTCCAACGCGCCGTCGCATGTGCGCTGCTTGCCAGCCGGCGAAGGCGAGGCCTCCAAGCACGACGATGCTGAAGTAGGTGATAGAGCGGTCGACGAGGGTGATGCCGGCGGCGTCGGCTCGCGGCAACTCTAACGCTAGGAGGCCGGTGAGCCCCAACTCTACGAAGCCCAGACCGCCAGGAGTCAGCGGGATCGTCGTCAAGAGCGAGTGGCCGAGGGCTGCGAACAGCACCAACGCTAGACTCACGTGCAAGTGCAGCGAGTGGACGACGAAGTAGAGCCGCGAGGCCTCGAGGAGCCAGATGGCCACAGTCAGCGCGACGAGGAGCGGCAGGCTGCGAAAACTACCGAGCGTACCTTCCTGGAAGACGGCGTAGAGAGCGTTGAGGCGTTTCGGGAGATAGCGGGCGATGCGCATGCCGTAGAGGCGCATCGCCAGGAGGGCGATCGCGAGAACGGCGACGACGCCAGCAGAGCCGATGAGCACTTCGCCGGCGGTACGCGCCGTGCCTCCATGGAGCAGCCCGAGGCCAGCGAGCAGCAGGAGGGCGAACATCACGGCGATGTCGAGGACGCGCTCGGCGGCGACGGTGCCGATCACGCGCGCGAAACTGGCGCGCCACCGGTCGGACAGCAGGTAGGCGCGATAGGCGTCGCCGAGGCGGAACCAGGTGATCGAGTTGGTGAACCACGAGATCAGGATCATCGTTCCGGATTGGGCCACACTCGGCTGGCGCGTCGGATCGGTGTCGAGGGCCTTCGCGCTACGAAGGAGCAGCCGCCAGCGGAACCCGCGTAAAGGGAAGGTGAGGTAGTAAAGCACGAAGGCGAGGGCAAAATAACCGAAGTTGCTGTGCTTTACGCGGTCCCACGTGTCGCCGAAGTCGATGTTGAAGCGGCTGACGAGGAAGTAGATGAAGACCGCGGCGATGGCGAAGCCGATGACCGTCGGCACCGCGAGTGCTCGCGAGCGCAGGCGGCGCGGGGGTGCGGCAACAGGTGGAGGAGTGTCAGCCATGGCTAGGCGATTATACGAGCGGTCGCTTGGTAGGGATGCCTGGACGTCGCGGATAGGCAGCGGGAGTAGGTGCTATTTTCTCGAGAACAACCAGCGAACGTTCGTCCTCCAGCCCTGGAACTGCGACGGGCTTCACCTCACGCAGGCGGCCACCGAGCGTTCGAATCGCGCGCTCGGCCTGGCGCAACTCCTCGGAGATGTCGCCGCGCTTGTGGGCAACAACGAGGCCGCCAACGGCGCAGAACGGCAACGTCAACTCGGCGAGCACGGGCATCGGCGCGAGCGCGCGGGCGGCCACGAGGTGGAAAGCCTCTCGCAGCGACGGATCGTGCGCCGCCTCCTCGGCACGTCTGGCAACGATGTGTACGTCTCGAAGGCTCAATCTGGCCACGATGTGCTCAAGGAACCGGGCTTTCTTGCCCGTCGCCTCGATGAGCGTGAGAGACAGATCAGGGCAGGCGATCTTGATCACGAGTCCGGGGAAGCCGGCCCCTGCGCCTACATCGACTAGCGGCGAATGCGCGCCGAGGCCATCAGGCACGGCAGGCACGAGGGTGAGCGAGTCGAGGAAGTGCTTCGTCTCGACCTCGAGCGGATCGGTGATTGCGGTGAGGTTGAACCGCTGGTTCCACTCGAGCAACTCATCGCGGTAAAGGCGAAAGGCGTCGAGTTGCTGCGGCGACAGCGTGATGCCCAGGGCGCGCGCGCCATCGGCGAGGCGTTGCATGGAGACGATGGTAGCATCGCTCGCGAGGCGCCGCTGCCCTGATCGAAGGATCTGCGCTACGTGCTCGTCTTCGCGCCTGAGCCAGCCGATGGCGTCGGTGTGGGCAGGCCGTTGAGACGCTTCTGCAGCGCGTCGATCTGCTGCTGGATGCGCTGGCGGAGTTGGCTGGGATCAAGTTGCGGACGCTGACCGGGCGTCTTCGGGCCGCGCATGGGCGGCGCGCCAATGATGCCGGTCGCGACGTCGTTATCCGTGATAACGGTCACTTTGTCGCCGACGTTGATGCGCGCCAGAACGGCCTGTACGCGCTGGTCCGGGTTGCTGAAGGTGTAGGTCTGGTCGGCGCCGCCGGCATTCGGGGTGATAGTGACCGAGGTGGCCGTCTTCGACTTTACCGTGCCTGGGTGCGACGCGATGGAGTGCGTCTTCCCGCTCGAGTCCTTGTACTGGAATTGCCCGCCGAGAGCGGTACCGCCCTTGGGGCCCATCGGGCCGCGCGGACCACCGAAGGGGTGAAGGCCGGGATGGCCGGGACCGTGGGGACGGCCATTCGGGCTCTTAGGTGTGGCCGTACCCTTTGGCGGCGTGGGCGTACCCGTGCCACTTTGCGCATTGACCGCGAGCACCGTCCCGAAGAGCGAGGTTGCCGCTGCTGCGCCGATGCCGATTGCTAAAACTCGCTTGGTTACTCTCACCGCTGCCTCCACAAGTACGATGGCCGCAAACGCAGCCCCGCATCGCGTGCCTCGCAGATAGTAACGATGGGACTGTGCAAATGGTTGCTAGGCACTGTTCGGCAGTATAGACCGTAGGCTACACGACCGTGAAGGTGGAACCCTTGGGGGTCTTCCGCACCTCGATGCGGGTGGGGAAGTGCTCCTTCAGTTCATCGATGTGGGTGATGACGATGATCCGCTCGAAGTCGGCTTGGATCGCCTGGATGGCGTCGATGATCTTGTCGCGACCGGCTGGGTCCTGGGTGCCGAATCCCTCGTCGATGAAGAGTGTGGGCAGCGGCGCGCCCGCTCGACGGGCCAGGAGGCGCGAGAGGGCGATGCGCAGCGCCAGGTTGATGCGAAAGGCCTCGCCGCCGCTGAAGGTCTCGTACGGCCGGGTGCCGAGTTCGTCGCCGATCTTGATCTCGAGGGTCTCCTGCATGGCATCGCGGCTCTTGAGCGCGGCCTGCGTCTCCAGGGTTACGCTCATGCGATTGTCGGTGAGGCGTCCCAGCAGGCGGTTCGCCTCGTCCTCGATCTCGGGCACGGCGGACTCGATGATCAGCGCCTGGATGCCTTTGCGCCCGAAGGCTGCGGCGAGTTCGTTGTAGGCGGCCTCTTCGTCCTCGGTCTGCGATAACCGAGCGCGCTTCTCATTGCGGAGTGATTCCTGCTCGCGGAGGCGTTCGAGGTCGCGACTGGCGGCGCCGAGTTCCTGACGGAGGCGGGCCACGTCTGTGGCGACGCTGTTGTGCGCTTGCGTCGCGGCAGCGAGCTGCTTGGCGATGAGAGGCAGCGCCTCTACCTGCTTCGCGAGCGCCTCGGATTGTCTACGCACCTCTGCATTTTCGGCGTTTCGTCGGGTGATGTCTGCCCGGAGCGAATCGCGCTGCTCGCGAAGGTTGGGCAGGCGGCGCTGCGCTTCGTCCAGCCGCCGGTGCTGCTCTTCGACGGGGCGCAAGCGCTCGAACTCGCGGCGCGCGGCATCGTGAACGACGCGGTCGTAGCCGAGCGCCTTGAGGTTCGACTTGGCGTCCTTGAGCGCGACCTGTGCAGCCGGGGCATAGTCAGAATGTTCGAGTGCCTGCGAAAGACGCGCGCGCTGCGCGTGGAGTGAGGGCAGCGCCTTGTCGGCTTCGTCTGCCTGCGCGATGTCGTGGTCTAGTTTGGCCTTGCGCCCTTGCAACGACTGCCGCCCGGTACGGATACGCGTATCTGATTGACGCAGTGCCGTGCGAACCCGTGCCTCGTCTTTCTGAAGCCCCTGCATCGCGGCTTCGTTGTCGCGGTACCGCTTCTTGGACTCTTTGCCCTGGCGTTCGTATTCGGCTTGGACGTTCTGGCATCGGTCCTCGCCGAGATCGGTGCCGCAGAGGGGACACGTGCCCTCCCCAGCCTTGAGG
>JACQEE010000057.1 GCA_016200725.1 Chloroflexota bacterium | reverse complement strand
GAAGGGCAAGGAGAACGACCTCAAGAAGTGGTACAACGAAAAGCACGTGAAAGAGGTCGTCGACCTGGGCATCTACCACACAGGGTCGTTCGGCCAACTGATCACCGGCGAGCCGTTCAAGCAGCACATCACCGAGCGGCACCCGCACTTCATGGCGATCTACGAATCAGATATCGGCGACCCGCAGGCGCTGGCGAAGGAAGTCGGCTCGAAGTTCCCCAAGAACTACGTGCCGTCCTTCGTGGACATCAAGGGCGTGTCGCTGTGGTACCGGGTGAGCCCATAGGGATCTTTCCCCTCTCCCGTCTGCGGGAGAGGACCCCTGGCGAAGCCAGAGCCTGCCCTGAGCGAAGTCGAAGGGGAGGTGAGGGTGACGCGCGCGAAGCGCGCGCTCGCCGGCTGAGGAGCGACTCATGAACTTGCAAGGCAAAGTCGCCGTCGTCAACGGCGCGAGCCGTGGCATCGGCGCGCTGTCGGCCGTGTTGTTGGCGAAAGAGGGCGCGGACGTCGTGGTGACAGGCCGCACCCTCCAGGAGCGGTCGGACCTGCCCGGGAGCCTCGGCAAGACGGTGGCGCAGATTCAAGCGCTGGGTCGCCGCGCGCTTGCGGTCAAAGCAGACTTGACACGAGAAGAGGACATCGACGAGATCGTCCGCAAGACCATCGCTGCGTTCGGCCGCGCCGACATCCTGGTGAACAACGCCGCCCTCACGCGCGACGAGATGTTCGATGCATTCCTTCCGATGACAAGCAAGAGTTGGAAGGACCAGATCGCGCTCAACCTCACCGCGCCCTTTCTACTCTGCAAGGGATTCGCGCCGTATATGGTCAAGCAGGGCGGCGGCGTGATCATCAACGTGACCTCGGGCGCGGCCTGGAACGAGGGCAAGGCACTGCCTGGCATAGGGGGAGCGCCCGGCGTCGCCTACGCCGCGAGCAAGGCTGGGCTCAATCGCATGACGCTCGCGCTCCGCAAGGAGTTGCAGCCGCACAAGATCGCGATCATCGCCGTCGATCCCGGCTTCACGGCGACGGAGAACGCACACGACCTCGTGAAGACGTTCCCCACGTTGAACATGAAGTACGCGCACCCCACCGAAGTACCGGCCAAGACCATCGCGTATCTGGCCACGTGTGCGGACCCGCAGTCGTACTCGGGGAAGGTCATCGTGGCCGCCGACTTCGCGCGAGAGCATGGCCTCGCGGCCGGAGCGGGCTAAGTATCCGGGAAGTTCTGCATCTTCTTCTCGTGTCACGAGGCCCTCTTTGCTCAGTGGATAGGGTTGGCTGTGCTATTCTTTCCACCAGCGTTACGAGAGAGGGAATCACGTGTTCAAGGCCCCGCGCGGCACTGCCGACATCCTGCCGCAAGACCAACCCTACTGGCGTCACATCGAGGCCGTGGCGGCGGCGATGTGCGAGCGGTTCGGCTACCGGCGCATCGACACGCCGGTGTTCGAGGAGGCGGGGCTGTTCGTGCGGTCCGTTGGTGAGAGCACGGACGTGGTGGAGAAGGAGACGTATACCTTCGAGGACCGCAGCAAGGATTCGATGACGCTGCGGCCGGAGGGGACGGCGCCCGTCTGCCGCGCCTACCTCGAGCACGGGATGCACGTGCTGCCGCAGCCGGTGCGCCTCTACTCGGTACACGTCCCGATGTTCCGCTACGACCGCCCGCAGGCGGGTCGCCAGCGCCAGTTCCACCAGATCAACTGCGAGGCCATCGGCGTGGCGGACGCGGCGGTGGATGCGGAGGTCGTCGAGCTGGCGTGGTGCTTCTTCGAGGCGCTTGGGCTGAAGAGCCTATCGCTCATCATCAACAGCATCGGCGATCCGAAGTGCCGCCCCGGCTATCTGGAGAAGTTGCGCGCCTACTACGCGCCTCTCCTCGAGCGGCTGTGCGGCGATTGCAAGCGGCGCTACGAGACGAACGTGCTGCGGCTGCTCGATTGCAAGAAGGAGTCGTGCCAGCCGCACGTCGCCAACGCGCCCAAGTCGGTGGATAGCCTGTGCGACGAGTGCCGCGCGCACTGGGATTCGCTACGGTCGTACCTCGAATCGCTGGGGCTGCCCTACGCCATCGACCACCGCCTCGTGCGAGGCCTCGACTACTACACGCGCACGGTGTTCGAGGTCACGCCGCCGGAAGAGGGGGCGCAGAGCACCCTCGGCGGCGGTGGCCGCTACGACGGCCTCATCGAGCAACTCGGCGGGCCGCCGACGCCGAGTGTCGGCTTCGCCTGCGGCGTCGAGCGCATCATCTTGAACCTGAAGCGTCAGGGTATCGAGGTGCCGCCCCTGCCGCCGGTGACTGCGGTGGTCGCCTTCATGGGCGAGGCGGCGAAGGCCCCCGCGGTGAAACTCGCCTCCGACCTGCGCCGCCAGGGCGTCGAGGCGGTGCTGGCCCCTGCAGGCAAGAGCCTGAAAGCGCAACTGCGCTACGCGACGGCGCTCGGCGCGTCGAAGGTGCTCATCCTGGGCGACGACGAAGTACGCGCGGGCACGGTCGCGGTGAAGGACATGGCGACGGGGGAGCAGAAGACGGTGGCGGTGGAGGAAGCCCACGTCTCTCTCCGTCCACCCCTTCGCTGACCCTTCACTCACTTGAGGGTAGGCTCAGGTCGCGTCATCACCCGCGCTAACCTCGATCCGCCCAGAGGTGCTCGAAGCGCAGGTTGGAGCTAGCGGAGAAGGCCCCGACAAGGTAGCCCTTCACCTGGGGATAGAGCACGCGGGTGGAGGCGATATTCAGCGCAGGCATGTAGAAGAGTTGCTTCGCCACCTCACGTAGCATGTCGGCGATGACGAGCGCGCGCTTGGCCGGGTCCAGTTCCTGGTCTTGTTGCGCGAAGAGTTGGTCGATCACGGGGAAGGACCACTTCCCGAAGTTCTGACCGCCCTTGGTGAGGATGTACCCGCCAGTGATGTCTTGCGGGTCATCGATGGTGCGGCCGCCGCCCTGGAATGAGATATCGAAGTCGCCCTGGCTCAATGCTTGCGAGAGGGCGCTTGTGGTCGGCAACTGCACGTCGAGATCCCAGCCCTGCTTGCGCAGCGCGGTCACAAAGGCGTCGCTGAAGTCTGCATAGAAGGCGATGGCCTGCACCTTGAGTTTTGTCTTCGACGGGTCGACGCCCGCCGCGGCCAGCAGGCGCTTGGCTTCGGCGACATCTTGGTCTTTCGGCAGCCGGTAGCCTGGCATCTTTGACATCTCGTCGGCAGACAACGCCCAGCTGCCGCCGAACTCGCGCCCGAGGATGAAAGTCGGTGGGTAGAAGGCCTTGCCGCCGCGGCTCACGCGGTTGATCTCGTCAAAGTCGATGGCCATCTGTACCGCTTGGCGGACGCGAATGTCGTTGAATGGCGGACGGTTGTTGAAGAAGTAGTGGATAGCGTCCTGGCTGAAGTTGATCACCGTAACCTGCGTGTTCGACTTCTTGATCTCGTCGCCCAACGGGGTTACGAAGTCGGTCTCACACCCGCAGTCGATGCGACCCGTCCTGAATGCCGCCGTGGCCGCGGTGTTGTCCGGGATGAACACGAGATTGATGCTGTCCAGGTATGGGTACGGGCGGCCCTGCGGGTCACGGCCGTAATAGTTCGGGTTGCGTACGAGGAGGGCGGAGATGTCGAACTTGAAGTCTTTCACAAGGAAGGGCCCGGTGCTGATCATGTTGTCGCCCCAAGCCTGGGCGACATTTGCGCCCAGGTGAGACGGGTACATGAGAAAGAACGGGGCAGCGACGCCCGCCAAGAAGTAGGCGCTCGGTTGCTTGAGATTGACGCGGAAGGTCAGATCGTCAGGCGCGTCCATCGACTCGATGACCTTCGTTGGCTCGAGGTTGGAGGCGAGCAGCGGGGATGACGGATTCTTGGCGCGGTCGAAGTTGAACAAGACGTCCTTTGCGGTGTACGGTGTGCCATCGCTCCACTTGATGCCCGGTCGCAGGCGGAATGTGTAGGTCTTGCCGCCATTCGTGACATCCCAACTCTGTGCCGTGTCCGGCAGCACGACGGCGGGTTTCTGGAAGTCCGTCTTCACCAGATTGCTCAGCATGTTCTGGACCCAGAGCAGCGAGAACTTACCCCGGATGTCGTAGGTGTCGCGGATGTCCCATGACCGCAGGGAGCGAATGGTCAACGAGCCGCCGGTCTTGATCTGAGTGCCGACGGGCGTCGGCGTCGCGGTAGACGGGAGCAAGAAGGCTGTCGGTGTGGCTGGAACCGGAGTAGGCGTTGGTCTGCTTACCGAGGTAGCCGTCGCACCGGTAGTAACTGTCGGAGTTGCCGGATTCGCGGTGGGCGTCTTGTCAGCGCCGCCTCCACACGAGGCAACGATGAGCATGACTGCCGCTGCAAGCGAAGCAACGATCACCGAGGTCCGCGTCTTGAAACCCATCATGCACCTCCGCCCCTCGAATTGCGGTCCCTGAGAAGCCACCGTGGCTGGAAACTACGGGCCCGAGGAGGTTGTGTCAAGGCACTGCATTGGCAGAGGGGACATATCTACGAGAGAGGGGACGAGATGCGCGCTTGCGCGGATGCAGCAGGTGGCGCGGGTAATCGCCTGCGCCACATCTCGCCGAGGAGGAGCCAGAGGCCGAGGGCGACGCCGATGCCGGAGGGGATGAGCACCCACGAACGGCCTTCGGAGAAGAGGATGGCGGAGAGGACGACTCCGTAGAAGGGCGCGGTGCCGAAGATGGCGCCGGTGCGCGCGGATCCGAGGCCGCGGATGGCCAGGATGAAGAAGACGAGGCTCACGCCATAGGAAACTGCGCCGAGGCCCAGTGCGGCGAGAAGGTAGGGCCAGTGCGGCCACGCCTTCCCCAGCGTTAGCGCGAGCGAGACGCTGACAGTCGCGGAGACGGCCTGCTTGAACCAGGCGATCGTGATAGGGTCGCGCATCGAGATTTTTGCCGTCAGGTTGTTATCCGTTGCCCAGCAGAAGGTCGCGGCGGCGACGGCGATCGCGCCCCAGGAGAAGCCCCAGCCGTTGCTGCTGTGCGTCGCCAGGAGCAGGCTTGCGCCGGTGGTCACGACACCGCCGATGACGACGCGCCGGCCGACGCTCTCGCCGAAGAACGCGCTCGCCAGGCCAATGGTGAACATCGCCTCGAGACCCAGGTCGAGGACTCGGTCGCGAATGTGTTGCGGGTGACGCGTCGCAAGCCCGTGACCATCACTTGCGCGCACGCCGCGCCGAGGTAGAGCAGCCCGGCAAGCATGATGAAGTGCATGTGGTCGAGGAGCCGCTTGCTCAGAGGAACGCTAAGGCCGAAGGAGGCTGCGGCGAAGAGGGCATAGAGGTAGGCGCGGCGCATGGGAAGAGACTAGCACTCGGCGAGCAAGATGTCCTTTGACAGGCTTAGGACGCGCGAGCGCGTCTCGGTGCTTGCTATAATTCTGATGTGCGTCGCCCGCCGCCAGTGGCGGGCGATTGTGTGAAGCGACCATGCTGGAACAACTACACAACAAACTCGATGGGCTGATCCGGAGGTACGACGACCTCGCGGAGCAGATGGGGCGTCCCGAAATCGCCACGGACTACACGAAGGTGCAGGCGATGGCGAAGGAGCGGGCGTCGCTGGAGCGCGTCGTCAATCTGTACAAAGAATACAAGAAGGTCAGCGCGGAGATCGCGGAGACGCAGGCGATGGTGCAGAACGAGAGCGACCGCGACCTGGCCGCGATGGCGAAGGACGAACTCGCGAAGTTGCAGGACCGCCGCGACCGCCTCGCCAAGGACATCCAGACAGGCCTGCTGCCGAAGGACCCGAACGACGAGAAGTCGGTAATCTTCGAGATACGCGCGGGTACTGGCGGCAACGAGGCAGGGCTGTTCGCCGCGGACCTCTTCCGCATGTACCAGCGTTACGCGCAGACGCACGGCTGGAAAGTCGAGGTGCTCGACTCGAACGAGTCGGGCATCGGCGGGTTCAAGGAGATCATCTTCGAGGTCGATGCGCGCGGCGCATACAGCCGCCTCAAGCACGAGAGCGGCGTCCATCGCGTCCAGCGCGTCCCCGATACGGAGGCCAGCGGCCGCATCCACACGTCGACGGCGACGGTGGCGGTGCTGCCGGAGGCCGACGAGGTCGAGGTGCACGTGAACCCGGAAGACATCCGCATCGACATCTACCACGCCTCGGGGCATGGCGGCCAGAACGTGCAGAAGGTGGCGACGGCGGTGCGCATCGTCCATAACCCCACGGGCATCGTTGCCGTGTGCCAGGATGAGCGGTCGCAGTTGAAGAACAAGATGAAGGCGATGGCCATCCTGCGCGCGCGCATCCTGGACATCAAGATGCGAGAGCAGGAGGCCCAGATCACAGACATGCGGCGCTCGCAGGTAGGCACTGCCGAGCGGTCGGAGAAGATCCGCACGTACAACTATCCGCAGAACCGCGTCACTGACCATCGCTTGGAGATGAGTTTCCACAACCTCCCCGCGGTGCTCGAAGGCAACCTCGATGAGGTGATCGATGCGCTGGTGGCGCGCGAGCAGGCCCAGCGGATGCAGGAAGCGGTGGCATAAGCACACCAAGTCCGTTCGCCCTGAGCCTGTCGAGGGGTCGAACGGGCGGGCGTTGAGTGATGACGCACACAGCATTGCTCACCATCCGTGACCTTCTTTCAAGCACCCGCGCTTGCTTGCAGGCGGCGGGTATACCGGACGCCGCGCTCGAGGCGGAAGTGCTGGTGATGCATGCGGCGGCGCTGTCGAGAGCGCAGTTGTATGCGCGGCTCGGCGAGGCGCTGCCGGTCGAGACGGTCGAGCGGCTGGAGGCGCTGATTGCGCGACGGGTGGCGCGAGAGCCGCTGGCGTATGTGACTGGCCATCGCGAGTTCTTCGGCCTCGATCTGCTCACCGACCGTCGCGCGCTCGTGCCGCGGCAGGAGACGGAGACGCTCGTCGAGGAGACCATCGCGGTGGCGCAGCGTCGCTTCGGTCACCTACCTCACCCTCGGCCTTCGGCCACTCCCTCTCCGCTAGCGGAGAGGGAGACGGAGAGTGAGGTTGCCCTGCTGGGCCGCTGCACCATCGCCGATGTGGGCACGGGCAGCGGCGCGATCGCCATCGCGCTTGCGATGCACCTGCCGCGCGCGCGCATCGTGGCGACCGACGCATCGCGAGAAGCGCTGGCGCTCGCGCGCGACAACGCTGCGCGCTCTGGCGTCGCCGACCGGGTCGAGATGCTCGAAGGAGATTTGCTGTCGTCAGTGCGTGAGCGCGTAGACATCGTCGTAGCAAACCTGCCGTATGTGCCCGAGTCGGAGTGGGCATCGCTGCAACCCGAGATACGCCTCTTCGAGCCGAAGGCCGCGCTGGTGCCGGGTGCGACCGGACTCGAAGCGGTCCGACGGCTGCTGTCAGAAGTCGCCTCGCGGGAGCCCCGACCGGTCGCCGTGCTGCTCGAACTGGGTATCGGGCAGGCGCAGGTCGTGGCTGCCGAGCCGCTGGGGCTGTTCGTCGGCGCGACGGTGCGCACCTACCGCGACCTGGCAGGCATCGAGCGCGGCGTCATCATCGAAGCCTCCTGAGTCCTCTTGGCTCTCTCCCTTACCCTTAACCCTCGACCCCTGACCCTTGACCCTTAACCCTCTTCTCCCCTACCTTCTTCCGCATGCCCACCCTCTATATCGTCGGCACCCCCATCGGGAATCTCGAAGACGTCACCTTCCGCTCGCTGCGGGTGCTGCGCGAAGTATCCGTAGTCGCAGCCGAGGATACGCGTCGCGCGATGGTGCTTTTTTCGCGGCACGGCATCTCCACACCGCTGGTGTCCTACCACGAGCAGGGGTCGCGAACGAAGTTGGCGCCGCTGCTCGAGAAGTTGCGCGAGCACGACGTGGCGCTGATCACCGACGCGGGGATGCCCGGCATCAGCGACCCCGGCTACGCGCTGGTGACGGCGGCGCTCAAGCAAGGCGCGCGCGTCGAGGTGGTGCCGGGGCCATCGGCGGTGACGGCAGCGCTGGCGGTGAGCGGCCTGCCGCCCGACCAGTTCGTCTTTCTCGGCTTCCTCCCTCGCACACCTGGCGAGCGGCGCCGATTGCTCGAAAGCGTCTCGCGCGAGCGGCGGACGCTGGTGGTCTTCGAGGCGCCGCACCGGCTGCGCGCATCGCTGGGCGACATCGCCAAGGTGCTGGGCGAGCGACGCCTCGCGGTGTGCCGCGAGTTGACGAAGCTGCACGAGGAGGTCTTCCGCGGCACGGCCAGCGAGGCGCTCGCGCACTTCGAGTCGCCGCGCGGCGAGATCACGCTGGTGATCGCGGGAGCGACCGAGACGCCGCAGGCCGAGATCGTCGCCGAAGCAAGCGACGACGAGGTGCGCCGACGCCTGCGGTCGCTGACACGCGACGGCTCGAGTGGCCGCGACGCCGTCGACGCGGTGGTCGCCGAGACAGGACGCGCGCGCCGCGAGGTGTACCGGCTGTGGGTAGGGATGAATCGGCAGGTCTAGCAGACGCGGTAGCGTGGCGTGCCCTATCGCCGGACTTTATGTGGCAGCGGCTTGCTTGCGCCCTTTTTCGACTCGCTCAAGCGGATCCTGGCCTTCGCCCCAGTACAACGTCTGATGCGGGAACGGGATTTCGATGCCCTCGCGGTCAAACGTCTCCTTGATGCGCAGCCGGAACTCGCCTGCCACGTCCCACTGGCGCAGGGGGAGCGTTTCGCCGAGGACCCGAATCATGATGGCCGAGTCGGCGAAGTCGTCGATGCGAAGCACCTGAAGCGGGCTCGTCATGATAGGCCCCCAGGATGGATCGCGCCGCATCGCCTCGCCAACGCCGTTGATCACCTTGATCGCGTGCGAGAGATTAGTGCGATAAGCAACGGGCACGTCGATCTTCACCCTCGACTTCTCTTTGGTCATGTTCTGGACGGCGCGAACTTCACTGTTCGGAATGACATGCACCACGAACTCCAGGTCGCGCAGCACCGTGCGGCGGAGGCCGACTTCCTCCACCAAGCCTCCGTGATCCCCGAGCACCACCACGTCGCCGACGCGATACTGGTCTTCCATGATAATGAAGAGGCCGGACAGCACGTCTTTGATGAGCGTTTGCGCCCCGAAGCCTAACGCGATGCCGGCGATGCCTGCCGCCGCCAGCAGTGGAGCGATGTTGACGCCCACTTCACTGAGCACCATGAATGCGGCGAGCAAGATGATCAATGCTTTGAGTACGCCGGTCATGACCTGGGCGAGGGTGTCCTGCCGCTTGGCGATTTCGCTGGCGAGGGTGTCGGCGCGGCTGCGCCGCTTCAAGCTATCGGCGACCATGTTCGGCACGATCTTTCGCACGACACGCATGAGCACGATCGCGCCGGCGACGATCAGGAGAATTTTCAAAAAGCGGTCTCGAACCCAAGCACCGATGGCAAGGCCGGCATCCGCGAGAAAGCCGGTGGGGCCGCTCGTATCGGCGCCAAGCAGGTGAGCCACGCTGATCCCCGCGCCGGTGAGGATGCAGCACGTCATGGCGAAGGCGGCCAGGCGGGCGGAGGGTTTGCCCCACGGTGAGAGGTCACCCGGGATGATTTCGTCAGCCTTACGAAAGGCTGCGAGGAATATGGGTGGGAACCAGCGCCAGGTCGCATAGATGCTGATAGCCGAGCCGGCGCCGGTAAGGGCCAGCCAGATCCAGTTGTGTGACGCTTGCGCCGCCACGGTGGCAAGCGCATAGGAAAGCAGGTGCATCACGCCTCCTCTGTAGGCCGCATCGGGAAACCCGCGCCGGCAGGCTAGGTTGCGGGCGCGGCAGCCGGCTGGCCCCCGCCACGCGTCGATTCCCAGATCGAAAGGCTTTCGGCGATGGTTCGAGCCGCCGTTTGCATATCGAGGCGATCGGTGCGAATCGCCAGGTCATAGTGCGAGGTTTCGTCGGCGTCCTCGCCGAAGTGACGCTTGATGAAGGCGCGGCGCGCCTCGTCCTCACGCTGCACGCGGTGGGCGGCTCGCTTCCAATCCGAGCCGAGCCACTCCGCGACGCGACGGATGCGGACGTCCGGCGATGCGGTGACAAAGATGTGAAAGGCGCGCGGGTGTTCTCGGAGGATGAAGGGGCTTGCGCGGCCACGGATCACGACGTTCGGATATTCGGCGATCTCGCGCACCACCGTCACTAGGGCATGAATCGAGTCGGCGCGCTCCAGTTGCGCCTCGCCGGCAGAGAGCGTCAGGCCGGTGACATCGAACATCGCGTTGTAGCAGTCTTGCAGGCCCTTGAAGATCCGGTCCCAAATTCCGCCGGGTGAAAAGGATAATTTATCCTTGATCGGCTCCCTTATGGTGGCAGCGTCGGCACGAACGGCGTCGGGCTGCCCCGCGTCGTCTGCCGTCTCCAGCGTGACGCCCGTATCCGCCATTGCGGCCGCGGCGGCGGCGATGAGTTGCCGGTCGACGTACTCTGCGCCAATGAGCGTGGCGACCGCCCGCGCGATGGAGTTCGCCCCACTGCCCAATGGTCCGCGGATGGTGACAACAGACATGGCAGTCCCCCAAATCCCAAAATCCACAGCCTAGTATCCGCGGGACAACGCCCCTGATTTCCTGAGAACGGGTAATCACCAAGGCGCCTGGAACCGAGAGTAAAGGACGGCGGAGGCGCCGCCGTGGAGGAAAATAAATCTAGGAAGAATGTAACACGGGCCGTTCGAAAAGGTCAATGCTTTTTACGGATTATCTATCGGTGAGTTGTCCCGCTGGGCACTCCTCCCCGTCACAAGCCGCAGGTAGAGGAAGCCGAGGATGCCGGCGATCAGCGAGGCGGCAAAGATGCCGATCTTGGCGTCAGCGACGAAGGTCTCGTTGTCGAAGGCGAGGCCGGAGATGAAGATGGCGACGGTGAAGCCGATCCCGCCAAGGATCCCGACGCCGAACACGTGCTTCCAAGTGACGCCGGTGGGCAGCGCAGCGATGCCCAGCCGCACGGAAAGCCACGAGAACAGAGTGATGCCAATCGCTTTACCGGCAAGAAGGCCGAAGAGCACGCCCTGGGTAACGGGGCTTGAGGCGGCGTCGCTGATCGCATCGCCCGTAAGTTCGATGCCGGCGTTCGCAAGAGCGAAGATGGGCAGGATAAGAAAACTTGACCAAGGATGCACCTGGCGTTCGAGGCGTTCGAGCGGAGACTCGGTCGCCTCGGCTAGTTCCTCAATTCTGCCGAGGATGACCCCGGCAGCCTCGGTGTCGTTCGCGGCGAGCGCTTTCTGGTAGTCGTCGACAAGGGGGGGAGCGACCTCGCCGAACTCCTTGCGTTCGAGGTACGGCTCGGCCGGGGTGAGCAGGCCGATCGCTACGCCGGCGATGGTGGCGTGCACGCCGGACTTCAGCATAGCGACCCAGGCCAGCGCGCCCACTAGAATGTAGAAGGCGACCTGGCGGACGCCGATGCGGTTCATGAGGACAAGGCCGCCAATGAGCGCGGCGGCGATGCCGAGATGCGACCACGAGATCGCGTCGGTGTAGAAGACAGCGATAACGAGGATGGCGCCGATGTCGTCGGCGACGGCGAGCGCCAGCAGCAGCGTGCGGAGTTCCTTCGGGAGGCCGCGGCCGACGAGCGCAAGCGCGCCAAGAGCGAAGGCGATATCGGTCGCCATGGGAATGCCCCAGCCCTTCGCGCCATCGCCCGTGCCCGTGAACGCGAAGTAGATCAGCGCCGGGGCGATCATGCCGCCGAGGGCGGCGAGGACCGGCAGCGCGGCCTTGCGGCGGTCGGAGAGTTCGCCGTGCACCATCTCGCGCTTGATCTCCATGCCGACGACGAAGAAAAAGATCGCCATCAATCCGTCGTTGATCCAGTGCTCTATGTCCAACGAGACGGCGAACCAACTCACGTCGACGGTGATTAGGCGATGGAGCAGATCGTGGTAGTTGTCCTTCCACGGCGAGTTCGCCCAGACCAGGGCGGCGATCGCGGCAAGCAACAGCACGACGGCCCCGATCGTCTCGGCGTGGAAGAACTGCTGCGCGGGGAGGCGGAGCGTGCGCGTGAGGTAGGAGCGGTCAGCCTGGACATGCATCGCGCCATACGAGCGTGGTGGCACGCGGCCAGGGCCGGAGTCCCGAGCGTCGTTATTCGGCACGAAGACCTCGCGTCTCGACGGGACGTTTACTCAGGTGGACAGGTCGGCAAGTCGAGCATCTATATCTTCAGCGCCTTGATCGAGAACATCAACGGCACACGTTCGGGATTCCGCGACAGAACCCCATCAGCGGCCGGGTTGCTCGACCAGGTCAGGCCGGCGACTCCCGGAGATTTCGGAGGGTATTCGCCCACTGAAGCGACCTGGAGTCCGGCCTCGATAAGAGCATTGATCGTTTCGCCCAAACCATGGTTCCATTCGTAGTGGCGAGAGTGATGGAGCCGCGCCGTGCCTGCGTAGCTGACAGCGGAATCCACCGCCCTAGGAGTAGCGGTCTCGAAGTAGGGATTTTGGAATGCAGGGTTAGCAGTATCCCACTCATAATCCAGAGCCAACACCACAGGATGGATGTCATGCACGAAGAACAGACCGCCGGGTCTGAGGCAAGCGGCCACAACCTTCGCCCAGCGTTTCACGTCGGGTAGCCAGCAAAGCGCTCCGACGCCGGTGTAGACAACATCGAACTTCTTGCGAAGTACGCTGGGAGCATCGTAAACGTCGCTCAGGACGAAGCGGACGTTAACGCCGCTGGTCTTGGCGAGTTGCTTCGCTGCTTCGATCGACTTCTGCGAGAAGTCGAGACCTGTCACCTTTGCGCCAAGCCTAGCCCACGAGATTGTGTCAGTGCCGATATGGCATTGCAGGTGCAGCAGGCTCTTGCCCGCTACCTTGCCGACTTCTCGATGTGCAAATGTGACGACCGGTCTGATCCGCTTAGGGTCTGCCGCGAGTCCGTCGACATCGTAGTCGCGAGACGCGACATGCCCCGCGACTCGGTCATCCCAGTTCGCGCGGTTCGCCTCGAGGTAACTGGCCACGTCGCGTCTGCGCATTGCCTTGCCTAAGGGTAGGGTCTTGTCTTGCCCCCTCCCTCCCAGGGAAGGGGTAGGGGTTAGGTTACCGCCCCTTGAAATTCGGCTTGCGCTTTTCGGCGAAGGCGCGCGGGCCTTCCTTGAAATCGTCGGTCTTGACCAGCGGCGAGATGAAGTCGTTCTCGAGGGAGAGGGAGCCTTCGAGGCTGAGGTCAAGGCCCTTCATCACCATCTCCTTGCAGGCGCGGACGGCCAGCGGGGCGTTCTCGTTGATCCGGTCGGCGATCTTGTGCGCGAGGGGCATCAACTCTGGGAGCGGGACGACGTCGGAGACGAGGCCCCAGCGCAGCGCCTCCTGCGCGGAGATGGGCTCGCCGGTGAGGCACATCTTCATGGCGACGGCGCGCGGCACCGCTCGCGGGAGGCGCGT
>JACQEE010000052.1 GCA_016200725.1 Chloroflexota bacterium | reverse complement strand
CTTCGGCCAGACGGGGCCGTGGCGCGACTGGAAGTCGACGGAGATCACCGACTGGGCGCTCAGCGGCTACATGTACCTGATGGGCGACCCCAAGCGCGAGCCGCTCATGACGCCATGCGACCAGGGGGAGTTCTACGTCGGCGCGCAGGCCGCGCTCGGCTCGCTGATCGCGCTGTGGCATGCGCACCGCACCGGCGAGGGCCAGTACGTCGACGTGTCGGTGACCGAGTCGATGCTCTCGGCGCACATCTGGACCTCCAGCACGTGGGTCCAGGAAGGCATCATCATGCGTCGCGCGGGCACCGACGCCTATCCCACGCGCGACGGCTACATCGTGCTCATGGACCCGACGCGCCTCGACCTCAACTTCTTCATCCTTATCGACCGCCCTGATCTGGTCGACGACCCGCGCTTCGCCGACCAGACAGTCTGGAGCGCCAACATCCAGGTGCTGCGCGACCTGCTCGCGGAATGGCTGCTGACCCAGTCCAAGGAGGACGTGTTCAAAAAGGCGCAAGAGCTGCGGATGCCCAACTGCCCCGTCTACGACGCCTCCGACCTGCTGAAGTGGGAGCACCTCCGCGAGCGTAAGTTCTTCCTCAATCTCGACCACCCCGTCGCCGGCAAGATCACCATGCCCGGCTTCCCCTACGTCTTCTCCGAGGCGAGCCCCTCGCTGCGCAAAGGCCCGCCGCTGCTGACCGAAGACACGAAGTCGTGGCCTGAATCTGTCATTCTGAGCGAAGCGAAGAATCCCTCCGGCCCTTCCGTAGAGGCGAGCGGCGCTCGCCCGTCCCCTCCTCCCCTCGCCCGTCTGCGGGAGAGGGTGCAGGGTGAGGGTCCGTCCCGCCTCCCGCCCGTTCGACCCGAGCCCGCCGCGCGAGCCGGGTTGCCTCTGCGAGGCCTCCGCATCCTCGAGTTGACGCAGAACTGGGCGGGGCCGCAGGCCGGCCGCTTCCTCGCCGACATGGGCGCCGAGATCATCAAGTTCGAGGGGCCGGACCGCGTGATGGGGCGCAGCGGCCACTTCACCGGCCAGCAGATCGCCAAGTACTACTACAACCGCGTCGACTACTTCCACAAATTCAACCGCAACAAGTACGGGGTGACGCTCAACCTCCTGAACGACAAGGGGCGCGCCATCTTCCTCGACATCGCCAAGCACGCCGATGTGGTGCTGGAGAACTACAGTCCCCGCGTCCTGCAGAACATGGGCCTCACGTGGCCGGTGCTCCAGAAAGCGAACCCGGCCATCAGCCTGCTTTCCGTCTCCGGCTTCGGGCAGACCGGCCCGGCGCGCAACTACATCGCCTACGGCGCCAACATCGAGGCCTCGGGCGGGCTCGCCGCGATCACCGGCTACCCGGACGACCCCAAGCCGTACCGCACGTCGCTCTACTACGCCGACCCCATCACCGCCATCCACGTGGCCATCGCCGTCTTCGCCTGCCTGCGGCATCGCGAGCACACCGGCCGCGGCCAGTACGTCGACCTCTCGCTCGAAGAGAACAGCATCGCCTTCCTCGCCGAGTCCATCCTCCACTACACGATGTCCTCCCCTCTCCCGTCTACGGGAGAGGACCCCTGGCGAAGCCAGGGAGGTGAGGGTCGGATCATGCCGCGACGCGGCGCACGCAGCCCGCGATTCGCTCCCCAGGGCTGCTACCGCGCCGCGGGCGACGACCAGTGGTTCGTCCTCAGCGTCCGCGACGACGACGACTGGCGGCGCCTGCGCAGCGTCATCGCCGACCCCGCACTCGACAACGCGCGCTATGCCACCCTCGCCGGGCGACGCCAGCACCACGACGCCATCGATGCCGTCATCGCGAAGTGGGCGGCGCAGCACGATCACCATGAGGCGCCGCGACTCCTCCAGGCTGCAGGCCTGCCCGCCGCGCCCGTGCTCGCGAACTGGGAAATGCAAAGCAACTGGCACTTCGCCGCCCGCGGCTTCTACATCCCCGTCGCCCAGAATGAGACGGGCGTGTGGACCTACCCCTCCTGGCCGTGGAAACTCTCCAAGACCCCCGGCGCGGCCTACATGGGCGCTCCCGAGTTCGGCGAGCACAACCGCCTCATCCTCCACGACTGGCTCGGCTTGAGCGACGCCCAGCTCGCCGCCCTCTACGCCGACCGCACCGTCTCCGACGCCCCGCCACCCACGCCCATCATCGTCACCCCACCGCCACCCGCTCGGTAAGGCATTTAGCGGTCTTCCCGGTCCACCCTGCTCCTGCCACCAGTGCTACAATCTCCCCCGTTGCAATCTGCCGAGGAGCCCGCACATGGACTTTGTCTTTTCTCCCCAAGACGAGGCCTTTCGCGCTGAGGTCCGCGACTTCTACAGGAAGGAACTGCCGGCCACGTGGTACGGCGGCTATGATGAGCGCGATACGCTCATCCAGTTCATCAAGGGCGTGCGCAAGAAGCTGGCGACGAAGGGCTGGCTGACGATGGCCTGGCCGAAGGAGTACGGCGGCAGCGACGCGCCGGTCACGCAGCAACTGGTGTTCGCGGAGGAGAGCGCGTACTGGCGCTTCAACGCGCGCGACGCGGGCATCGGCTACCTTGGCCCGGCAATCATGAAGCACGGCACCGAAGAGCAGAAGCAGCGCTTCCTGGGTCCGATCGCGCGCGCAGAGATCTCGTTCCACCAGGGCTTCTCCGAGCCGAACGCGGGCAGCGACCTCGCGGGCCTGACGACCCGCGCCCAGCGCGACGGCGATTTCTTCACCGTCAACGGCCAGAAGATCTGGGGCGGCCACCTCGACGTCTACGAGTACTCGTTCTTCCTCGCGCGCACCAACCCGGACGTGCCCAAGCACAAGGGCATCTCGTTCTTCGTCATCCCCTCGAGCACGAAGGGCCTCAAGTACGAGAAGTTCGGCAACCTCGCGGGCGGCGAGCAGATGATCGTCTATTACGACAACTGTCGCGTCCCCGCGCGCGAGTCGCTCATCGGCGAAGAGAACCAGGGCTGGTACATCGCAACGACGGTGCTGAACCACGAGCGCACGGTCATCGAGCACGCCGCCTCGGGCATCCGCATGCTCGAGGAACTCGTCGCGCTGTGGAAGCAGCAGAACCGCGGCCGGCGCCTCGACGGGCCGAACCTGGCGGTGAAGCACAAACTCGCGCAGGCGGCCATCGAACTCGAGGTGTGCCGCATGCTCGCCTACCGCATCGGCTGGCTGCAGCAGATCGGCCAGTCGCCGACCTTCGAGGCATCGCAGGTAAAGATCTTCGGCAGCGAGATGACGCAGCGCTTCAGCCACATCGCGGGCAACATGCTCGGCCTCTACGCGCAGATGGACCGCAAGGGCGACAGGCGGCACCTCTTCCTCGACGGGCGCGTGGAACACCTCATCCGCCAGCAGATCATGTTCTCCATCGTCGGCGGCGCGAACGAGATCCAGCGTAACGTCATCGCGGGGCGCGGGCTAGGGTTGCCGCGGGCATAGCGTCCGCAGACTGGGAGAGGCCTATTCCATCTCGCCCCAATTGCGTCCGGACTTCAGGTCGACCTTCAGCGGCACCTCGAGCGACATCGCCGCGGGCATGACCCGCCGCGCGAGGGCCTTCAGCGCCTCAAGTTCTTCGACCGGCGCCTCGAAGATCAGTTCGTCGTGCACTTGGAGGAGCATGCGCGAGCGCATCTTCGCCTTCGCCATCTCGCGGGCCACGCCGATCATGCCGACCTTCATCGCATCCGCCGCAGTCCCCTGGATTGGCATGTTGATCGCCATACGCTCGCCCGCGCTGCGCACCGCCGCGTTCGCCGCGTGGATCTCGGGGATGTACCGCCGGCGCCCCAGCAGCGTCTGCACGTACCCCTGCTTTTTCACCAGCGCCTTCGTCTCCTCCAGGTACGCCTGGATGCCCGGGTACTTCTTGAAATACTCCTCGATGATCGGCGCCGCCTCTTCGCGCGACATCTCCGCTCGAGTCGCCAGCCCGAACTCGCCCATGCCGTACAGCAGGCCGAAGTTCACGACCTTGGCGAAGCGGCGCTGGTCGCCGGTGACCTCCGCGAGCGGCACGTTGAACACCCGCGCCGCTGTCGACGCGTGGATGTCCTCGTCGCGCCGAAAGGCTTCGACGAGCGCCGGGTCCTTGGTGATGTGCGCCAGGATGCGCAACTCGATCTGCGAGTAGTCGGCGGAGAGCAGCGTCCACGCCGGCGCATCCTGCGCGATGAACGCCTTGCGGACCCGCATCCCCTGCTCCGTGCGCACGGGGATGTTCTGCAGATTAGGGTCGCTCGACGACAGGCGTCCGGTCGCCGCGCCGGTCTGGCTATAGGTCGTGTGCACGCGATGCGTCCGCGGGTTGACCATCTCGGGGAGCGAGTCCACATATGTTGCCTTCAACTTGCTGGTCTGGCGATAGTTGAGTATGTGTCCCACCACGGGGTGCGCCTCGCGGAGCGTCTCCAGGATCTGCGCGTCGGTGGAGTAGCCCGTCTTGGTCTTCTTGCCTTTAGCGAGATTGAGTTCCTCGAAGAGCAGTGACGACAACTCCTTCGGCGAGTTGATCTTGAACATGTGGCCGACGCTCTCGTACGCCGCCTTCTCCGTCTTGTCGAGCGTCGCCGCCATCTCGCGCGACATCTCGTGGAGCAGGTTGGAGTCGATGGCGATGCCCCAGCGTTCCATGCGCTCGAGGACGGGCACCAGCGCCATCTCTACGTCGACGAACAGCGGCATGAGCAACTGCTTCTCGAGGTCGGCCTCGAGCAGCGGCCACAGACGATACGTCGCCTCGGCGCGCGCTCCGGCGTACGGCAGCACCTGCTCCGGCAGTGTCTGCTTCATCGAGATAGCCTTCGCGCCGGTGCCTGTGAGGTCGGTCTGCGCGGGTATCTCGACACCCAACTTCTCGAACGCCTGCCCTTTGATCGAGAGCGCTTTCGCGTTGAGCAAGTAGGCCGCAATCGTGATGTCCGTCTCGACTCCGCGCAGCGCTACCCCGAGATTGGCGAGCACCGTCATGTCGAACTTGCCGTTATGCACGATCTTTTTGATTGACTCGTCTTCCAGCACAGGCCGCAACACCTCGAGGACCTTCGCCAGCGGCACCTGCGTCCCGAGTGTATGCCCGAGCGGCACGTACGAGGCGGCGCCCGGCGCAGTAGCGAAGGCGAAGCCAACCACTTCGGCCTGCATCGACAACTCGCTGGTGGCGATGGTGTCGAGTGCGAAGAGGTCGGCCTTGCGCAGTTGCGAGGCCAGCGTCCGCAGCGAGGCCTCGTCGGTCACGAGCGTGTATGCGGGGGTACCCGACGACCCGCGCGTGGGAGTCAGGTGAGGGCCGCTGGCGGTTGACATGAGAGAAGCCTGAGCGGCTTTGGGCGTAGCCTCAGCCGCTGCGCCGTTCGAGCCGCCCGGCAGCCGCGCCAGGAGGCTCTGGAACTCCATCGTTTGGAAGTAGTCCGCGACCCGCTGCCGGGAGTAGTTCGCCGTAGCCGCCGCCTCGAAGTCGAACGGCACCGGCACTTCCGTCACGATAGTTACTAGCGTCTTGTTCTTCTGGACGCGTTCCTCGTGCTCCTTGAGCAGCGCCTGGATGTTCGGCTGCCGCGGCACGGTCACCTCTGTTAGATGCTGGTAAATCCCGTCAATCGATTCGTATTTCTGAATGAGTGTCGCCGCCGTCTTCTCGCCAACTCCGGGCACGCCGACGATGTTGTCGGACGTGTCGCCTTTGAGGGCTTTGAAGTCGATCAGCTGCAGCGGTGAGAGGCCGTAGCGCTCGCGGACCTTTGCCTCGTCGTAGATGCGCGTGTCGGCCTGGCCGGTGATGAGACGCACGCGAGTGTGCGAATCGACTAACTGCAACTCGTCGGTATCGCCCGTCAGGATGACCGTCTCGATGTTCTTCGCGGTCGCGCGCTTGCTGAGGGTCCCGACCACGTCGTCGGCCTCGAAGCCGTCCACCTCAAGAATGGGTATGCCGAAGGCCGCAAGGAGGTCGCGGATGCGGGTGAACTGGGCGGTCAACTCGTCAGGCGTGGCGAGTCGACCGGCCTTGTAGTCCTCGTACATCTTGTCGCGAAAGGTAGGCGTCGCTTTGTCGAAGGCGACGGCCCAATACGAGGGCTGCACGTCCTGCCAGGCCTTGAGAAACATGTTGGCGAAGCCGAAGACCGCGCCGACTGGCTCGCCCGTCGAGCGCAGGTTGAGCGGCGTCCGCGGCGCAAGGGCGTAGTAGGCGCGATAGACGAGCGAATGGCCATCGATAACCATGAGCACAGGGCGCTTGGCGTCAGGCATGGATTCGCCTACAGAGATGATTGGGTTCGGGGCGATTATAACAAAGGGGTCGGGACGGCCTTGCGAAGACTACGCCAGAGTCACGTTGTCGATTAGCCGCGTCTTGCCGACACGCACGGCGAGCGACAGCAGCACCGGTCTTTCGACGCGCCCCTGTAGTTCCGCGAGCGTCTCGCTGTCAGCCAGCGACACGTAGTCGATGCCCGCGACCAGCGGCTCGGCCTCGATGGGCTCGCGACAAGCGCGGCGTAGGTTGTCAGCGTCGCGCTCACCGGCCAGCCATCGCGACTGGGCGACCATCATGCCGCGATAGAGGCACGTCGCCGCCTTGCGCTCCGGGGGGCTCAGGTAGATGTTGCGGCTGCTCATCGCCAGCCCGTCGGACTCTCGAATGGTCGGCACTACGATGATCTCGAGCGGGAAGTCGAGGTCGCGCGACATCCGCTTGATCACGCGCACCTGCTGCGCATCCTTCTCGCCGAAGTAGGCTCGCGTTGGTTGCGCGATGTTGAACAACTTCGCCACCACGGTCGCTACGCCGCGGAAGTGGCCGGGCCGGTGCGCGCCCTCGAGCGGCGACGACACCGGGCCCACGTCGATGGCCGAGGCGTAGCCGTTCGGGTACATCTCCTCCGGCGACGGGTTGAAGACGAGGTCGCAGCCAGCCGAGCGCAGCATCTTCAGATCGCGATCGAGGTCCCGCGGGTATCGCGCGAAGTCTTCGTTCGGCCCAAACTGCGTAGGGTTCACAAAGATGGTCGCCGCTGCTGCATCGTTCTCTGCTTTGGCGCGATGCACCAGGGTGAGATGGCCCTCGTGGAGGTAGCCCATCGTAGGGACAAGGCCAAGCGTGCCAGGGATGCGTGCCCGCGCGCGGCGGAAATCAGCGATCGTGTGGTAGACGTCCATGCGTCACAAGCCTCCGACAAACCGGCCTGGGCTGAGGATACGGCCTGGGTCGAACTGCTGCTTCAGGCGCTTCATG
>JACQEE010000051.1 GCA_016200725.1 Chloroflexota bacterium | reverse complement strand
ATATGTTCGGTAACGGCGATCCCGCCGCAGCACAGGCGAGCATGGGCGTCCTCGCGCGATGGCTCATCGCTGAGAAGCGCTACGTGCAGGGCAAGCACACGGCTCGCTACCAGGGACCGCACCGGTTGGTCGCCGCGCACGTTCGCAGGGGCGTCGGCGCAAGCAGCGAGTCGATACCGTACCTTGGACACGTCGCGGTGCAGTTCAGCATTGGCGTCGTCACCGACAAGGCCTATCTGCAGCAGATCGAGGCCTGGTACAACGAGGTGCACCTGCCCGACATCCTCGAGGCGCCGGGCTATCTCGCGGCGCTGCGTCTGCTGCCGGTTGCACCCGAGCGCGAGGGGCGCTTCATCAACATGTTTCTGCTCGACAAGCAGCCCGCGGAGGCTGCTGCAGGTCTGCGTGCGCTCTTCCCATCGTTGAAGGAGCGGGGAAGATTCGCTGTGCCAGGACGCGCAGTGCGGCTCGTCTTCGGCGGGGCTTACAGACCTGTCGTGCCGCTGCAGTACGACAAGTAGCCAGCCGCTAGACTACGTCGAGGCGCATCAGGTCCTCGAATGTCTCGCGGCGGCGGATGAGGCGCACCTTGCCGCCCTTCACCATGACGATGGCGGGCTTGGGCATGGCGTTGTAGTTGCTCGACATGGGGATGCAGTAGGCACCCGAGGCGGGGAGCGCGATGAGGTCGCCGGCCTTCACCTTCGGCAACGTCGCATCCTTGATGAGCACGTCGCCGGACTCGCAGTACTTGCCCGCGATGGTGACCTTCTCTGTCGCCTTGGACTCCACGCCATTTGCGACGACCGCTTCGTAGCGCGAGCCGTAGATCGCGGGACGGATGTTGTCGCCCATGCCGCCATCGACGCTGACGTATTTGCGCACGCCGGGGATGTCCTTCGTTGCGCCGACGCGGTAGAGGGCAACGCCGGCACGGCAGACGATGGCGCGGCCCGGCTCGATGATCAATTTGGGCAGCGCGATGCCCAGGCGCTTGCAGTGCTCTTTGACCGACGACGTGATCGCCTCGGCGTGATCGGCCAGCGGCGGCGCAGGCGTGTCAACGACGTACTGCACGGGGAAACCGCCGCCGGGGCTGAACTCTTTCAGATCGAGGCCATACTTGTCGCGCATCTTAGCGCAGAAATCGAGCGTGACTTTGATGCCCTCGCGGTACGGCTCGGTCTCGAAGATTGGCGATCCGAGGTGGATGTGGATGCCTACGAGGTCGAGGTGCTTCGACGCCTTCGTCCGCTTGACCGCCTCTTCCGCTTGGCCGTTCGCCAGTGCGAAGCCGAACTTGCTATCGAGGATGCCCGTCGTCGTGTGGCTGTGCGTGTGCGGGTCGACGCCGGGCGAGATCCGCAGGAGCACCTGCTTCGCGCGCTTTGTCTTGCCAGCGAGCGACTCGAGCGTCTCCAGTTCGAAGAAGTTGTCCACGACGACACGGCCGATGTGCCACTCGAGGGCGTCGGCCAGTTCGTCGGGCGTCTTGTTATTGCCGTGGAAGTAGACGCGCTCGGCGGGGAACTCGGCGGCGCGCGCGATGGCCAACTCGCCGCCGGAGACGACGTCGAGACCGAGACCCTCCTCGTCGATGAGGTGCGCGATGGGGCGCGTGATGAAGGCCTTGCTGGCGTAGAGCACCTGCACCCTGGGGTAGCGCGACGAGAACTCCTTCACGAAACGCTGGCACTGGCCGCGCAGTGTTTGCTCGTCGAAAATGTAGAGCGGTGTGCCATACTGCGCGGCGAGGTCTGACACGTCGAGACCGCCGATGGCGAGATGGTTGTTCGGCAGCACACGAGCCGTCTCGGGGAAGATGGGTTTGAGGGTGTCGAACACAGTTGGCCTCGCGGAGCGGATTGCCGTTTCATGCTAGCACGCCTATCATCGTTCGGGACACTCTCCACATCATGCGATTGCCACTCGCCATTCGACTACCTCGCCGCCTGCTGACCGCGTCGCTGCTGCTGTTGCCGCTACTGCTCTTGCTGGCCTCGTGCGGCGGCGACAAGCCCGGCATCGCGATCATCGAGCCGTGGTCGGGAAGCGACATCACGGGCGCGCGGAACGCCTTCCTCCAGACGCTCAAGGATGCGAACTTCAAGGCGGCCGAGAACGCCCGCTTCTTCGTCTTCAACGCCCAGACGCAGCAGAAGTCACTCGACGAGCTGGCGCAGCACGTCGCCGATGAGAGTCATGTGCAGTATGTACTGGCATTTGGCGCACGCGCTCTTGATAGGGTAAAAGCGTCTACGCAAAAGCAGGTCGTGTACCTTTTGGCCTATACCCCGGCCAACCCCGGTGGGAGCCGGGCCGCGGGCCCATCCGGCCCCGCTGGACCGGCGTGCCCCGTACCACCGTGCCCTACGGCCGGCCCGACAACCACGCTGGTGACAAGAAGTTTTGTCGGTATCTCCGCGACAGCCGTGTCAAAGAGTGGCCTGGGCGTGTTGGCCGAATCGGTATCAGGGTTGAGACGAGTAGCTGTCATATACGAGAAGGCTGATCCCGATTCGCTGGTGTCCCATACCGATTTGTCAGCGGAGGTCTTGCGGTTCGAGGTTTCGACGGGAAATGACGTAAGCCATGTTGCCAAGGACGCCATCGCTCAGGGCGCTCAAGCCATCACCGTGACGCCGAGTGTCCTACTCGGCCAGCACTTCAGCGACATCCTCAACGCCGCTGGCTCGAAAGTTCCTGTCATCGGCTGGTCTCAGTCACAGGTCGAGGACGGCGCTCTACTCGCTGTCGGCCCCGATCCCGAATCGCAGGGGCAGAAGGCGGCGAAGTTGATGCTGCGGCTGCTGCGCGGTGAGGCGATCCAGAACATCCAGCCCATCACGGACAATACGACGCTAACGTGGGTAAACCAGAAGATAGCGGCGCGTCTAGGCATCACACTGCCGCCCGACGTGGTTGCTGGCGCGGCGAAGGTAGTCAAGTAACAGCAGAGGAGCCCTGCGTGCCCAGCGACTGGCGAGCGGTGTTCGATGCGGAGCCGGTCAGCGTCCACCGCATAGAGGCGAGCGGCCAGACCATCGAGGTGCCGTGCTTCGTGCCGGGGCTCCACTATGCGAAGAACTTCGCCGAGCAGTGGACGCGCTTCCGCAACACGCAGCTGGACTCGGCCAACGGCACGAACATCAGCAGGGACTTCCTCGGACGGCTGTTGTTCGACCCGCTGGATTCCTTACAGGGCAAGACCGTGCTCGAGATCGGCGCGGGCGCGGGT
>JACQEE010000066.1 GCA_016200725.1 Chloroflexota bacterium | reverse complement strand
GTGAGTTGCCCCTCGGCATACTCCGGATAGCGGTCGTACAGTTCGCGGGCGATGGCGAGGCCCAGCACGGCGTCGCCCAGATACTCGAGCCGTTCGTTGCTCTCGGGAGCCTCGTCCGGCCGTTCGTTGACGTAGGAACTGTGGGTGAGCGCGAGCCGTAGCAGCGCGGGGTCGCGGAAGGCGATTTCAAGGACGAGGGCCACGGTCAAACTGGCTCCTGGCTGGAAGTTCCGCCCATTCTATGCGTACCAGTCAATGGGGTCAATTTGCTATACTCGCTTGACAAGAAGCACCCCAAGCATCCCGCTGAACCCGCCCCGGAGGCCCAATGCCGGCCTCTTCTCCCAACCTCACCTCCCTACTGCCGCAGCGTTTGCCTACCAAGGTCTTCGCTTTCGTGCAGCGCATTGCTGAAGAAGCCTCCGAGACTCGCTTGCCCGTCTACCTCGTTGGCGGCGTCGTGCGCGATCTATTTCTCGATCGCCCTGTTCTCGACGCCGACTTCGCTGTCGTGGGCGATGCCCACGCGCTCGCGCGGCGCCTCGCCAAGCGCCTCGGCGGCCGCGCCGTCATCCACGACCAGTTCGGCACCGCCACCGTATACGTCGAAGGCCGCTCCTTCGACCTTGCGATGACGCGCACCGAGCGGTACGCCCACCCCGGCGCGCTGCCCATCGTGTCGCCGGGTTCCCTGCGCGACGACCTCAACCGTCGCGACTTCACGATCAACGCGATGGCGATATCACTCAACGAAGGCTCCTTCGGCCAGGTCATCGATCCGCTCGGTGGCCGCGATGACGTCCATAGCCGAAAGATCCGCATCCTCCATGACGACTCGTTCGTCGACGACCCGACGCGTTGCTATCGTGCCTGCCGATACGCTGCTCGCTTCGACTTCACAATCGAGAAGCTCACCAACAAACTACTCGTTGAAGGCACGAAGATGGTAGCCGCCGTGTCCGGCGACCGCCTCCGCCACGAAGTTGAGCGCACGCTCGAAGAGGCTGAGCCGGAAAAGGCATTCGACCTCCTGCGCGAGACATGGGCACTCCAGTCCATCCACTACGGCCTGCGTTGGGACGAGAAACTCTTCCGCTGGTTCGAGCGCGCTCGAAAGGTCGGCCTCGCTGCACCCAACCTCTACCTCGCCTTGCTTGGCCTGCGCCTCAAGGCTGAGACCATCGAGGCCGTCGCCGAGCGCCTCAGGCTCGCCTCGGCAAAGGCGGCGGCCATGCGAGATGGGCAGCGCCTGTGGAACGCCTTGGCCCCGCTGGAGGACGCCTCGATTCGCCCCAGCGGAGTGGTCGCACTCCTATCAACCTATGCCAACGAGGCGGTTGCTGCTTGCCGGGTGGCCACCCCCATGCCGATAATAGAGACGCACTTGCGCCGCTATCAGGAAGAGTTGCGTAGCGTCCAGGCTGAGTTGAACGGAGACGACGTTATCGCGCTCGGCGTCCCACGAGGCCCGGATATCGGCAAGCTGCTCCGAGCGCTCCACGATGCGCGGCTAGATGGCGAAGTGAGCAACCGCGACGGCGAAGCGGCCCTGGTGCGGCGATGGCTCGAGCATGGACTGCCTTGACGAGTGGAGGCGGCGATGGCGACAGAGACTCCTACGAATTGCGAAGTCTGCAACGAGGCGATGGAGGCCGACCACAACGCCAACTGCGCCTTCTGCGGCCGCATCTTTCACCTGACCTGGGATACGCGCAAGCCTATCCGCGACTGCGGAAAGTTCGACATCGATAACGAAACGCTCGCCCTCTATTTCACCTGCAACACGTGCATGAGCGGCCAACAACCCCAAGCGCAGGCAGGCACGGCGTAGGAGAATCTAGATGTTGAAATGCCCGCTCTCCAAGAAAACGCTCGCCGTGACCGCCACGCTGCTAACGGCAGTGCTCGCCGTGGCTGCCTGCGGCACGTCCACGAATACCGAGCCTGTTAGCGACAAGGCCGTCTCCTCCGACACAGCGATCGCCAGCCTGCCAGCAGACGCACAACTCGCCATCTCCCTGCGCGTGCACGATACGCTCGCCGACCCGCAGGTCCGCGACCTTATCGGCACGCTCGGCACGAGTCGCAGCGGCAAGCGCGCCACTGGAGTTCTTGACACAGCGACGAAGGATCTCGGAATCGACCCCACCGACATCGATCGCACGGTCGTATTCACCTCACGCCTCTCAGGCCTGTCTGTCCACGATGAAGGGCACTCAGCCCTCGGCAGTCTGGGCTACTCCGCGAATGCACTCGTCGTGGGCCGCGTCAACTTCGACCAGGCTAAGATTGTTGCCTCGCTCAACGCCTCCGACTACGGGCCACTGCAGCAGGCGACCGCGTATCGCGGCGTCAGCATCTCGCAGAGCGGCGACGGAGACTTCGGCATCGCCTTCCTCGCTCCCAACCTCATGGTGCTCGGCAAGCCGGATGGCATCCACGACGTGATCGACGTCCGCACCCGCGCCAAGCCAGCCCTTTCCGGTGACCTCGCCGACCGCCTCTCCGGCGACTCCCTCCTCCGCCTCGTTGCCACCGTCCCTAGCCGAGCCTTTGGAAAGGCCTTCCAAGGCGCAACGCCCGTGGGCTCAAGCGCGAACCCCCTTGGCGGCGCTCTCGGCAGCCTGGTCGACGCCTCAGCATTCACCGGCATTAAAACCGTCTCCGCCAACGTCGACAAGGCTGGCGCCGAGTTCCTCTACCAGGCCACGATTGCCTATGACGACGCGCAGACCGCCCAGCGTGGCCAGGCGCTGTTCAGCGGCCTTGTGAATCTGTACCGTGGATTCACTGGCAGCGCGCTCGGCGGCCTACTCAACAAGGTGAAGGTCGTCGCGAACGGTAGCGATGTAGTTGTCACGGCGCGCTACAACACCGCTGACCTCAATCAAGTTACCGGCGCCGTGAAGGCGCTCAGCGCGCTATCCGGCCTGAGGCAGGGGGCACCGGGCATGCCCATGACACCGCCGAAACCGGCGGGGCCACCCCCGTCAGTTGCGCCTCCAAAACGGTGAACCGCTCTAAAGAGATGTGGTTGCCATGACACAAGCCAAACTTCACCAGGACGAGCGCCTTGCGGCGGCTCCTCAGTGGGATCACAAACCTGCGCCCCTCTGCCATGTCTGCGGCAAGCCCGTCGAGACTAACCTCGACTCCGCCTGCCGCATCTGCAACCGGCCCGTGCACATCTCGTGGAAGCAGGGCGAGCCTGAGTCTGCCTGCAGCCGCATCGTCTCTCCCCTCAACTGCTGTGGCATCGCCTTCGTCTGCAATCCGTGCGCTGATGGCGACGTGCCCGCGCAGTCCTAGTCCCCACGACAGCACCCACGTCCTCAGTCGCCCTCCAAAGGCCTACAGACCCGTGACGCAACTTTCGTCACTGATAAAATGGTGTTGCGTCCAGGGGAAGTGTCGATGCGTTCGGGGGTGTTGATCATGGATCGGGAACAAGAAATCCGCATACTCGCACACGCGCTTTGGGAGCAGGAAGGCTGCCCCGAAGGCCACGACCAAGACCATTGGTATCGCGCCGAGGTTATTTGGGCATTGCAGCAGAGCACGCCTGCCGAGACGAACGGCCACCCGCTCGCGGCCGTGCCGATGTCCGTCGGCGCGCCTGCCTCCGAAGCCGTCGCTTCCGACTCCATCGATAGGCGCGGGGCGCCGAAGAAGACCCATCGCCGGCGCCATCGCGCCAACTAGTGCGGACGCGGCACCTTCGATCGGCTCTTAGCCTCGCGGCCTTGCTGCCGCCGGTCGTGGAAGAGATATTGCTGCGCGTACGCGGCGTCCGTCCCGAAGTGCGCCGCCGCCCAGAGCCGCACCTGGCGATCGGTAACCTGCTCGCCATCGAAGTACCACTCCTGCACGGCGCGACGCACCCAGACGTCGACCGGGAACGCCTGTGGTTGGTCGAGCGAAAATGCCAGCACACAATCGGCCACCTTCTCGCCGACGCCGGGCAGGTGCAGCAGAGCTTCCTTCGCCTCGAGGTATGGCGACTGGCGCAGCGCCACCCAATCGAGGCTGCGGTCGCGAATCACATGCGCGAGTTGCGCCAGGTACTTCGCCCGGTAGCCCAGACCCAACGAGCGGAACTCCTTTTCGTGTACCTCGACACGCGCATCCTTCCGCAGTCGACGGTAGAGCGCGGGCAGATCGTCGTCCAGCCGCAGGTGCGAGCGCAGCAGCGGCCCCGCCTCCCCGGGGGAGCGTGGCGATGATGCGAACGAGACACCGCTGGGCACTTGCCACGCCGTGAACACCACGCCGCCTACCACGCCGCGATACCCACCATCGTGGCGACGCCAACGGAATGCCTGCCCTGACTCGAGCGTATGCGCTAGATCGAATGGCCCGTTCGCGAGCAACAGCGCCCGCTGGTCTCTGCTTCGCGACACTTTGCGGTCCTTCATGGCCTGCGCGCAACCTGCAATCCGCGCCTACAACCCTGGAAAGAGGCTCTGGCCAGCGGTGGGCTTCGCCTTGCCCTTCGAAGTCGCTGCCGGCGCAACATTAGGTTCTAGCGGCAATTGTGACAGCCACCGCTGCGTATCGAAGCCTACGTTGCGCGCCGGGCCGATGCGGCGCGTGCACTTGGGGATCGAGTCCAGGAAGGCCGCGCCGTACGCCTTCGACGTCACGCGCCGATCGAGCACCACCAGCACGCCTCGGTCCGTCTTGCGACGGATGAGACGCCCGAAGCCTTGCTTGAACCGCAGTACCGCCTGCGGGATGGCATAACTCGTGAACGGGTCGTCGAACAACTGCGACCGCGCCGCGAACACCGGCTCCGTCGGCACGTTGAACGGCAGCCTCGTGATCATCAGCACGCTCAGCGCCTCACCTGCGATGTCCACGCCCTCCCAGAAACTCCCTGTCCCCAGCAGCAATGTATTCGGCGTCTTGCGGAACTGCTCGATCAACTGCTGCGGGGTCCCGTCGACACCCTGGGCCAGCACCGTGATACCGTCCGTAGCCAGCGGCGCCGCGAGGCGCTCCCGAGCCTGTCGAAGCGCCGTCCAGCCCGTGAACAACACCATCGTACGGCCGCGCGCGGCGCGCGCGGCATCGGCCACCATCGCTGCGACCGCCTCCTGGTAGCCTGTGGCCTGAGGCGGCGGGATGTCCGACGGCAGGTACATCAGCACGGCCTTCGGGTAGTCGAACGGCGAGCCGAGCAGCAGTTCGCTTGCCTCTTCCAGCTTCAGACGGTCCTTCACATACGTCAGGCCATGTTCTACTGCGAGCGTAGCGCTTGTGAGTACCACCGTCTCCTTCTGGCTGAACAATCGCTCCTCGAGCTCCGGCCCTACGTGCAGCGGTGCGCGCTGCAGTCGCGCCGACCCGTCCTTGTTGTTGATCGTCACCCAGTACACCTGCTGCTGGTCCGGGTTCGCGATGGCGGCCTTCAGCGACTCCATCACGTCCCTGCCGCGCTCCTGCAGCGCGCCAATCTCCAGCAGGTAGCCCTCGCGATCCGGCAATTCGTTCTCATTCGACCGCCCAGCCTCGGTATTCAGGCGATCGACCGACTTCATCACGGCGACCAACCCCAGGTTCGCGTTCTCCCACGCCTTTTCTATCTCCACCCATACAGGTTGCGTTCGTGTCGCCTGCGTGATGCGCAGTGTCGGGTTCGCATCGCTTCGATCGGCGGCCTGCAAGGTGAAGTCGGCCACCTGCTTGAACACGGCGGAGACTACCCCCCGTGCGCGCTTGACCTCCTCCTGGATCTCCTTCACCAGTACCGCCACGTCGTTGCGCCTCGCTTCGCTGAGCAGCCCCGACCTCGACAGCCCAATCATCGGCGCGAGCAGCCCTACGCCCACACCACCCGTTCCGCCGACGATCCGGTCGAGCACACCGTGCATTGCAGCCCCGTCGACAGCATCGCCCCACTGGTTCGTCACCACCTCTTCGAGGTTGTGCGCCTCGTCGATGATCAGGTGTTTGTAGTCGGGTACCAGCGTTCCGTAGACGGCGTCGAGCGCCAGCAGCGCGTGGTTGACTACGACGATGTGCGCCCCCTCCGCACGCCGCCGCGCCGCCTGGTAGAAGCAGAGCGATCGCCTTGAGAACGGGCACGGCCCCGACGCCTGGTCGTAGTCCTGCGCCGATAGCCGGTTCCACACTGCCGCCTCGCCCTGCGTGACGTTGAGTTCGCCTCGGTCGCCCGAGGTGCTCGTCTGCAGCCACACAAGTACTTTCGCGAGCGTCCGCGCCTCCGTCGGCGAGAGCGTTCCGTGCTGCTTGAGCACCGACCAGCGCCGCAGACACAAGTAGTTCGCGCGGCCCTTCAGCACCGCGACGCGGAGCCCCTCCGGCGTTAGCCCTTCCGCGGCCAGCGCCCGCTGCGCATCCGGGATGTCCTTGGTGACGAGTTGCTCCTGCAGATTGATCGTGTTCGTCGAGACGACAACCCGCTCACCGTTCTGGTAGGCGAAGAGCGCAGCCGGCAAGAGATAGGCGAGCGACTTGCCGGTGCCTGTCCCAGCCTCCACCACCAGTTGCCCGGTCTCGTTCAGCGCCTTCGCGACGGCCCCGGCCATCTGCTCCTGCTCGTCGCGGTGCTCGTATACCTCCAGCGTCTTCGACAGCGCTCCACCATCGGCGAGCACTGTCCGCAGCCGCTCAACGTTAATGGGTGTCTTCTCCACGACGCGCTTCAGTGTTCCCGCCGCCTTCAGCCGCTCAGCCAGCCGCTCCACGTCGAGACCTTCCAGGCCCGGATCACCGCCGCGCAGCATCAGCGTCTCGTCGGGCACAATCATCTTGAAGAGGTGTCGCAGCGACCATTCAGGGCTACGATCGGCCAGCCGTCGCATCTCGGCTTGCGCGGTGGGCGGCAGCGACCTGAACTTGTCGAGCAGCCGGTAGAGCACGACGAGCGTCGTCTCGGCGTCGGCGAGCGCCCGGTGCCGCGTCTCCATCGGCGCGCCGAGCTCGTTCGCCACGCTGCCCAATGCGTAGCCTTGCAGGCTCGGCAGCAAGACCGGCGCCAGTTCGACCGTATCGATCGGTGGCCCCGAGACGCGCACGCCACCCTGACGGAGAAACCCCACGTCGAACCCGATGTTGTGGCCCACGACCGGCGCATCGCCGATGAATGCCTGTATCTTCGCGATGATCTGCGACATCGGAGGTGCGTTCGCCACATCCGCGTCGCGGATGCCCGTGAGCCCCTGGACGAACTGCGGAATAGGTCGACCCGGGTTCACGAATGTGGAGAAGCGGTCGAGCACCTCGCCATTGCGCGCCTTGACCGCGCCGAACTCGATGATCGTGTCCGTCTTCGGGTCGAGCCCTGTCGTTTCCACGTCGAGCGACACAAAGACAATGTCGCGCTCCGGCCATCGCTCTGGAGTCACATGCACAGAGGTCGTCTGCGGATTCCACGCGCCATTCTGAGGAATGGGAGGGGCTTGGGGTGGAGTCTTCTCCGCACCTTCGCCGCGCTCGTTCAAGGCGAACGGTCCGCTAATCGGGCTCGCCGCCGAATGGCGCTGTGTGCCCTTGCAGCACGCCGCTCGTCGCGTGGAAACGCCCTCAGAAGGTCACGCTCTAGTGGACGGACAAGCGCGGGCGGCAAGCTCAGGCGCTCGAGGATCGCGTCGTCGCCGGCTCGTCGCACGAGGCGCCGCTCGTGGTCGACGATCCGACGGTCTCGCGAATCCACGCCGAGATCGCCGTGCGCGACGACGGCGTGTGGGTGACGGATCTCGGCAGCAAGAACGGCACGTTCGTTCAAGGGGTCAGCGTGACCGGCGCGCGCGTCCCGGCCGGCGGCCG
>JACQEE010000065.1 GCA_016200725.1 Chloroflexota bacterium | reverse complement strand
TGCCTCGACGCGAAGACCGGCAAGATTCTCTGGACCGTGACCTTGCCGGGCCGGGAGACCAGCGTGCCGGCGTATTTCTTCAGTGACGCGACCTCGCCCTCGCCTGTCACGGATGGGCAACACGTCTGGTTCTTCAACGCCTGCGGCTCGGTCGGCTGCTATGACTTTGCGGGCAAGCAGGTCTGGCTGCGCGAATGGCAGCCGACGGGAGGCCGGCCCTTCAACAAACAATTCGAGCCCATCCTGTTCAACGACGCGCTGCTCAATATGGAACCGCGTGACGCGGACGATTCCAAGCGCGAGGGCAAGGATCCGTGGAACTACCTCCGGGGCCTCGACAAACGCACAGGCCGCACGCTGTGGGTCGCCGATGACGCGATGACGCACTACAACACGCCAGTCTTCGGCCGCCTCGCGGACGGCACACCTGCCGTGCTGCAAGGGCGTGGCGCGTATCATGGCGTGCCCGAGCTGCCGATCGGCCTGAGTCTCACGAGCCTCGCAGCGGGCCGAGAGGGAAAGACGATCTGGCGTTACGAGACCAACCGCAGCAAGGCGTGTTACACGATGCACTGGAACTCGAAATACGCCGCGTGGTTTGACATTGATGCCTCCGAGCATCAGGTGCTCGACGCTGCGACCGGCAGGCTGCTGCGCACGCAGTCGCTCGTGAAACAGGTGGACTGGCGGCGCTTCAATCCCGCAACTGGCAAGCACGAGCTGCTGGCGGGCGTGGACCTGACGAAGCAGGTGCCGCCGTTGAAAGTCTTCCCCGCGCAGTTCTGCAATATCCTCCTGGGCGACTGGCATTACTTTCTGTGCTACACCGAGGCCAGCAAGCACCTCGGCCCGCCCTACTGCGTGGGTCGCGTGCATTTGGAGACTGGGAAAGTGGAATACCTCGAAGTGCCCGTGTCTGTCACGCGCCCGGCGGGGAAGCCAGACCAGTTCATTTGGAACCAGCCGCAGACTTCCTCGACCGTCAACTCGCGGGGCATCGATGTCGCCACGGACAAGCGCTCGCAGGGCGACGGGTGGTGGTGGGGCTATCTCGGCAGCCCGACGGCGATTGGCGGCAAAGTGTTGTTCACGACGATGCTCGGTATCACCTACGTCATTGACGGTCGCGCCGCCGTGCTCGACGAGCGGGCGCTGCTGGCGGTCAACGACCTCGGCCAACCCGGCCAGACTTGGAGCCTCAACTCGCTTTCCTTCGCCGAAGGCCGGGTTTACCACCGTAGCATGAAGGAAGCCGTGTGCCTCGGGCTGCCATGAGTTCGCGGGGTAGCGTGTCCGCCGCAGGACGGGATTGAGATGCGGCCTTGGCGGAGGGCCGAACTCATCCCGAATGGGCGACCAGCGTGCTGCCTTGTCCTTCCGGCCATCGCTGGTGAATCCGCGCCCCAGCTCCGGGGGGCAGGGTGATACCATTGACGCCAGTGGCGGCGGCGTTCGCGCCACGACCGTTTCCTAGTCGAGGTCAATGACCACTAGCTTGGTTCCGTAGCTGACGTAGAGATGGCGGCCAGCCCCGTCCACTGTCGGGTAATCCCAGACGCCGTCTCCGCTAACGGGATTTCCTTCACAGAATGACAGGCCGCATCGGCCCCGAGAGCCGGGGAGAGGCTGATGAAGAGGCCCAGAAAGATGACGCCGAGGAGTCGGCGAGTGTGCGATTGCCTGAGGTATGATGAGCGAGGTTGATGGCGCTCGCGGGAGAACAGGTGCCACCTCGCCGCACAAGCCAAACCGCCGTGACCGTTGACTGAACGGCCCACGGATTGCAGTGCGGGGCGAGATACAGCCCCGGTCAGTAGCCGCGCGCAAGGCGGTTGGTGCCCTTACGGCCTCCCGGAGAAGCAATGGGCGGGCAGGCTTCGAGGCAGGGCAGGAGATGCCCACTACCATCCGAAGGTAACTCGAAGCTGCCCGCCCGAAAGTGTTTCCATCGGCCCGCGCACGATGCTCGGGCGATTTCTTATTCCTGCACCAACACGGCCTTTTTCGCCTTCAAATGCTTCGCCAAAACCTCCTTGTTGCCGAGGGTCGAAGGGATGCGGACTGGTTTTCCCTTGAACAACTTGTAGTGGACGAGGCGCTTGCCGACTTCCCCGATATGGCAAGTGACGTCATCCGCCATGCGCCACACTTGGCCGGTGGTCAGTGGAGGCCATGCGATTCGGCTCTTCAGTTTCATAAGGAGAATCCGACCTTGAACGGCTAAAAATGTTCAATCTCGACTGGCCGATGGCTTGAAATTGTCATAGGCCGAGCCCAAAT
>JACQEE010000064.1 GCA_016200725.1 Chloroflexota bacterium | reverse complement strand
CGCTTCGCTTCGCCTACCAGCCCGACGAAGGTGGCCACTATCTGCTCGTGCAACTGCTCGGCGTCGCTAAGGCCATGGACTTCCTCATGCGCAACCGCATCGTCAGCGCCAACGAGGCTCTCGACCTTGGTCTCGTCCACGAAGTCGTCGAGCCCGCCGCGCTCCTCGAGCGCTCGATGGCGCTGGCGCAGGAACTCGCCGACGGCCCTCAGGTCGCGATGCGCCTGCTCAAGCGCGCCGTCTACAATGCCGCCGACATGACCATCCACCAGTCCCTCGAGGACATCGCCTCCCGCGCCGCCATCTCCGACCACTACCCCGACGCCATCGAAGGCCGCGCCGCCTTCCGCGAAAAGCGCCAGCCGAAGTTCAACAAAGACCTGCCGTAGCCTGCTACAGTACCCACTCGTCTGCCGAGTGAGCGCTGGTTAGCGGCTTGCAGAGGAGGCGGTCATGGTTATCGATCTGACAGGCGGTCTCAATCCTGCGGTTGAACGCACCCAGACAGCATCGCCCGCCGACCCGACATTCCGCGAAGGCATGTCCTTCTGGATCAACGACGACCAGGGACGCTTCGCGCTCCCGAGGATGGGCATCGAAGCCGATGGCAAGTCCTGGGCGCTCCGGGCTGAGCACGTCAACATCGCCTTCCCCGATGGCCGCGCCCTCGAGGAGCGGGGCAAGGGTACGAAGACGACTGCCGCGGGGCCGGGCGGCGACGCGTTGACCTTCCGCTGCCTCGATCCATTCAAGCGCTGGTCGGTCTCCTTCCACGGCATGGCGCGGGACGCGACCGCAAAGCAGCAACTTGCGGGTTCGCTCGGCGACGGCCCGAAGGTGCAAGTAGACCTCGAGTTGGAGGCGACCATGGCCGCGCCTCCCTGGATTCAGGGCACCATGTCCGAGGATGCGAAGCGGCTCATGGCGAACGAGGTGGAGGGCAAGTTCATGGGCGGCGATCGCTACGAACAACTCTGCCGCTGCAAGGGCATGCTCCGCGTCGGCAGCCAGGAGTATTCGTTCACAGGGACCGGACTGCGCATCTTGCGGCGAGGCGTCAGACAGATGGTCGGCTGGCACGGGCACTGCTGGCAGTCAGCCATCTTCCCCAGCGGTCGCGGTTTCGGCTACATCTGCTTCCCGCCTCGGCCCGATGGCACCCGTTCCTACGACGAGGGCTTCCTGCTCGAGCAAGGCCGCCTCATTCCCGCCCGCGTCGTCGAAGCGCCCTGGCTGACCGACCTGCGGCCTGCAGGCGGCAAAGCCTCAGTCGTACTCGAGTCTGCGCGCGGCCGCACCCGGATCGAGGGTGAGACCGTGGCCTCGACCTTCCACATGATGGATGAGTGGGACGCGACGGGGCGTGTCGTGCCCGGCAGGGCAATGCCGCTTCAGCAGGGCATGGCTCGCTACCGCCTCGACGGCGAAATAGCGTACGGCATGATCGAGCGGTCGTACCCGCAGCGGTGAGCCCTCCGTCTGTCCGCCGCCTTCATCGACGCCTTGAGGTCACGCCGGTACGGCCAGACACGTCAACGTGCGCCTGATGCCGGGGATCTGGTGCACGCGGGTGCGCACGACCTCGAGGATGTCCGCGACGTTCTCAGCCTCGATCCGCACGAGCGCGTCGTAGGGGCCGATGATGAAGTCGGCCTCTTTCACGCGATCGATCCGCCGTAGAGCGTCCACGACGTTCTTCCCCGCGCCGACCTGCGTCTCGATCAGGATGAAGGCCTGTTCTGCCATGACCTTAGCCTCCCGCTCTGCAACTTCATGCCCATCTACTCTGGGAGGTTAAGCCTCGCCCACACGCGCCGCCGCCCGCTCTCGCTTCGCAAAGTGCCCTCCTGATTCCCTGAGGCGTCCTCGCCGAAGGGTCTCGCACAACGCGCGTTGTCTCTCGCCCTATCCTACCCTTGCCTCACGTTTCGCGAAGTGCGGCACGATGTGCTTCCCGAACATCCGAATCGATTGTTTGATCTTCTCGTGCGGCACGCGCCCCGCCTGCATCACGCACAGCATGTGCTGGATACCCGCCGCCTCGTACCGCTCGAGTTGTCGTATGCACGAGTCCGGGTCGCCGATGATGAACATGCCCCTGTCGATGATTGCGTTGTAGTCATCGTAGCCGCCGAACGGCCGCGTGCCGCCTGCGACGTACGGCTTATACGAGTCCGGCACCGCCGCCGCATTGTTCCACTCGCCATCGAGTTGGTGGCGAACGAGGCGGAAGTACCACAACCCCTCCGGCCCGGCTGTTTCTCTCGCCTCGCGGTCGCTCTCCGCGCAGTGCGCAATCGTCCACGCCCCGAGTTGCCCGTTCACCACGCCGCTCGCGGGCTTCGCCAATTTCAGCGCCGCGTGGTATAGGCCCGCGCGACGCTTCCACTCGTCCGTGTTCCCCGACGTGAAGCCCATCGCGCCGATGCCCTTCTTGCCTGCGAGTTCGTACGTCGCCGGCTGCCCGCACGCCACCCAGATCGGCGGATGCGGCCGCTGCACCGGCTTCGGCGACACCGTCAGCCCATCGACCTGGGTGTACTTGCCCTTGAACGTGACCTTCTCCTCCGCCCACAGCCGCAGCACCAACTCGAGGCCTTCTTCCCAGCGACCGCGCGTCTCCGCCGGGTCCACGCCGAACGCATCGAGTTGCGTCCGCGTCGTAGAGCGACCCGTCCCGAACTCCACGCGACCGTTGGACATGATGTCCAGCGTCGCCACGCGCTCGGCGACCTTTAGCGGATGGTGGATCGGCAGCAGCACGACGCCCAGCCCCACGCGCAGCGTCGACGTCCGTTGCGCGATCGACGCCAGCACGATGTCCGGCGCCCCCGAGTGCGAGATCTCCGGCATGAAGTGGTGCTCGGCGATCCACACCGCGTGGAACCCGCACTGCTCCGCCAGTTCCGCCTGCTCCACGCACTGCCAGAAGCGCTCGTACTCCGACCGCTCCGTCCACGGCCTCGGGTTCTGCAACTGATAAAACAGCGAAAACTTCACGTCCTCACCCACCCCTCAAATCGCCGCGAGT
>JACQEE010000063.1 GCA_016200725.1 Chloroflexota bacterium | reverse complement strand
GGTAGCGTAGCAGTCGCTGTTTACAGGAGTCAAGAAAAGGGCATGGCAGGCCGCCGTTGTGCATGGGGCCTTCACGGGGATACAGGCTGCTTTCATAGGCCCGTCACCGGGATTTGGGAAATTGGCAGCAGGGTCGTGTGGCGGCGCAGGAAGAAGATGTCGTCACTAAGGGGCGTGAGGCCATGTTGCGGAAAAGAAATCTATTGCTGCTCCCGGGCCTATTCTTGCTCCTCTTGTTGCTGGCCGGCTGCGGGGGTGGAGGCCAAAAGGAAACGCCCGCGGCGAGTCCTGTCGCACAGACACCGGCTGCTGTTGCGGACGTTGAACTCTTCAATAACGGCAACGTGGGCACTGTCAGCAATAACCCGCTCATCCCAACGACGTTCACGCTAACCGGTAGCTATACGATCACGTCGATCGCCAACTACCACTGGAACTCTGGCAAAGGGGCAACGCCAGGGCAGATAGGCCTGAAAGATAGCAGCGGCAAGGTCCTGGGCACATGGAATGCCACTGGAAGTCCGGGGCAGGGTGGGGTGCCAAATGCACTCTGGACTGCAAAACCGAACATCGTGCTTGGCCCCGGCACGTACACCATCGTCGACTCAGACCCGGCAACGTGGGCGAACAATAGCCAGTCTAAGTTCGCGGGCATGACCTTTGGCGTGCGAGGGATAGCCTCGGCTGCCGCTTCTGCCAAGGGGACTGCTACACCCGCCACATCGGCGGGGGTGACGGTGCCTCTCGTCACGAAGACGCTGGCGCCTTCGACGACCGATCAGCAGGTCACCTGGAACAATCAGGTGACTGTCACCGTGCCCGGCGGGCTGCTGGCGAAGAGCCAGGCGTTGACGATATCGCGCGTGGACGACGCGGCCCCTGACAAGTTTGCGGGGTTCGCGCCACTCGCTACGTATGACGTGACGCTGGGCGACCTGAAACAATTCGCCAAGAGCCTGACGATCGAGATCGCTTACGACCCGGCCAAACTCGAGAGCGACCTACCGCCAGACCAGAGCATCCTCGCTGAGTGGTGGGATGCCACCCACAACACGTGGTGGCGCTCTGTGTCGCAGGTCGATACGCAGCGCAATGCGGTCGTCATTTCAACGGATCACTTGACACGCTGGCGCATCACCAGCCTCCACCGCGGCGATAAGGGAATGGGCTCGCAACATTTCATCGTTGTGTGGAACCCGTTGGACGTGTATCGCGTAGGAGGCGCGGCGCAAGTCCCGGAGACCTTTGCCAAGAAGGTGTCTGACTATCTCGAAGCGGCCTACCAGAATTACCTTGCCCAGTGTTATTGGCTGCTGCCCGCCACCAAGGACGAGTCTCTCCAATGGCCATGCGCGAGCCGCGCTCTGGGGATCGGACGCACGTGGGTCGTGATTGATCAAGCCTACGCCGAATCTCAGACCGACTGGCTCACCGCCGACATCACGCTCAAGACCCGGTACGACAACGACGACCAGGTGAAGCACGACACGGCGCACGAGCTCTTTCACACGACACATCTGAACCACGGGACAGCGACCTATATCGTCAGCAAGTGGTGGGCCGAGGCCATCGCCGACTATGCTGCGACTCGCATCGCCTGGACCAACCTCGCCGGCATGTCCATGGTCTCGGGGGATTACTTTACGAAGCCACTGGCGTACACCGACGACGCTCATGAGTACGAAACCGCCCGGTTCGTCGAATACCTGGTCGGCCACGGCATTTCCTTCAACCAACTCTTCAACGACATGGCGGCCCAAGGCGACCCGACACCGGAGGCCCTCGCGGCTGTTGTACAGAAGGCAACGAGCAAGAGCCTCCTGGAGCAGTACCGCAACTTTGCCGCCTACGCGCTCTTTGACTCCAAAGGCCCCATCAACCCAATCACGCTCAGTCCTACGTTCCTCAAAGGGCTGGCGACAACCGGGGGAATCCCCGCGAATGCGCCCAACGCTCTCAGCGCGACCCAGACGACGCTCTCGTAGACGACCTGAAAGTACTAGGCGGGTACGCTGCGGGCCTTTGGGGCTTCAATGTCGCCACGCCGAGCGCAACCGCGACCCGAACCTTGAAGGTGGAACTGAACCCTTACACCGTGCAGGGGAACCTGGGGGGAATAGCGTTCCCTTCGGATATGTCGGTTGCTGTCTACGCGATCAAGAATGACCAACGGCCTGCCGGGGGCGTTCAACCGCTCGATCTTCTCTCCGCCGGCAAACTCTCCACGAACATCACCGTTCCCGCGGGAGGGGCTGTCGTGTACGTCCTCGCCGTGAACGCGGGACAGGGTGTGGTGACTCTGTCGGTAAAGGTCAGCGAGAGCATACCTCCCACCCCGGCTCCATCTTCAGGTTCGGCAAGCGCGCTCATGAACCTAGACGTCGCGGCGTATGCCGACTCCAACGCCCCGGTGATTCACGCCAACGCAACGTTGACGGTGCAGGCGACGGGCGGAGGGGTTAGCGTCAGTAAGCCTGAGCCAGAAGCCCTCCTTCCTCCAGGGGCCATCATCATCAAGTACAACAAGAACGCAAAGAACCTTCCGTTGCATATCGATCTCGCCGGGCAGGGCACCCTGGACAAAAAGACGGTGACTCGGACCGTTGTTCTTCCCCGCCTCCCAGGTGCTGACCCCGATGTCGTGAACACTGCCACCTGCGTGTACACCTACACCATAGCCTTTGATTTTAACTCCATAAAGGGAGTAGTCCCTACGACAAAGACCGATCAAAGGGCAACGCTTGATTTCACGCCCGACAAGTTCCCCGTTAGCGCGGGAGGCGATGTTTATGTTTCTCTCCTAGAAAGTCACACGTGCTCCAATGGCTCCAGAGGTTCAAATACCGATCGGCATGAGCTAATCGCGGTCATATACATCGAGACCGCCAACTGAGGTTTCGTTGGCGTGGCCACTTATCGTGCGATCAGCGGGAGGCGCTGGCAGCTGAAGAAGGTGCACAGGCGAGCAGGTAGCCAACGATGAAATGCATGAAGACCGATTTGTGCGCACGGAGGAGTCTGTGCACACGAGGCAAGCGGAAGAAGTGAGAGGACGCGCTACGCCTTCGACCCCATTGTCTTCTTGATGAAGGCGACGATGTCCTGGGTGCTGGTGCCGGGGCCGAAGACGCCGTGGACGCCCATCTTCTTGAGTGTCGCGTAGTCCTCTTCGGGGATGATGCCGCCGGCGACGATGATGGCGTCGTCCTTGCCGCGCTTCTCGAGTCCATCGATAATGAGGGGGAAGAGTTCGAGGTGCGCGCCGGAGAGGATGCTCAGGCCGACGACGTCGACGTCTTCCTGGATGGCCGCTTCGACGATCATCTCGGGCGTTTGGCGGATGCCGGTGTAGATGACCTCCATGCCAGCGTCGCGCAGGGCGCGGGCGATGACCTTCGCGCCACGGTCATGCCCATCGAGGCCGGGCTTGGCCACCAGCACGCGGATCGTTTGCTGCTTCGTCGTCACATTCTACCTCCGGGGCCCGCTCGCCTTCGCAACTGCCTCACGCAGCGGCGAACGCTCTCACGCATCGCCTACTTGTGATGAATGGGTGTGCACAACTCCGTCAGCACGCCCTTCGTCGATTTCGGGTGCAGGAAGCCGACCATGCCCGCGAGACCGGGACGCGACTTTTTGTCGATGAGTTGCAAGCCAATCTTCTCGCACTCGGTCAACTCGTGGTCAACGTCGGGCACTTCGAAGCAGATGTGATGCATCGCTTCGCCGCGGCGCTCGAGGAACTTAGCCACGCCGCCGTTGGGGTCCGTCGGCTCGATCAGTTCGATCTCCGCGTCGCCGACGGGGATGAGCGTCGCCTTCACCTGCTGCGACTCGATGAAGACGACCTTGCTGCGCGTGAAGCCGAGGACGTCGGCGTAGTCATTCAACGCCGTGTCGATGCTCTTGACGGCGATGGCGACGTGGTGCAGTTTCTTGATCTTCATAACCTAACCCCTGCCCCTTCCCCTTCGACTGCGCTCAGGGCAGGCTCTAAGAGGGAAGGGGAATACGCGGAAGTGGGGACATTATAGCGCGAGGGACATAACGGACTCAGACTGGGCTACTTGTCTATCGGCAGCACGGGTATCCGCCCGGTCGCAACGCGGCCGCCGTCGACGACGAGGTTCTGGCCGGTGACGAAGGAGGCTGCGTCGGAGGCGAGGTAGGCGACGGCGGCGGCGATGTCGTCGGGCGAGCCCTTGCGCCCGAGCGGCGTCTGCTCGATGGTGGGGTCCTTGTAGCCAGCGTAGCCCTCGCGTCGCGTGTCGGCGCGGGCGACCGATGGCGTCTGGACCGTGCCGGGTGACACGCAGTTGACGCGGACCTTGTGCGGGCCGAGTTCACCGGCGAGCGCCTCGGTCATGTTCACGATGGCCGCCTTCGCCGCTCCGTAGGCGGCAAGGTTCTCGTGGCCGACGAGGCCGGCGATCGAGGCGATGTTCACGATCGCGCCGCCGCCCTGGCGGATCATTACGGGAGCCACCTCGTGGATGACCAGGTAGACCGACGTGGCGTTGAGGCGAATGATGTCGTCCCACCCCTGCGGCGTGAGTCGCGTCAGCGGGCCTATCTTGTGCCCCGCCTGCCCGCCGGGGTTGTTCACAAGGATGTCGATGCGCCCAAACTCGGCGACCACGACCTGTACCATCTGCTCGACGGTGCCGGCATGGCGCACGTCGACGGGCACATCGAGGGCGCGATGGCCGCGCGCCCTGATGTCAGCGACGGTCTGTCTGCGCCGCTCGTCGATCATCTCGGCGATAGCGACGCTCGCGCCAAGGGAGGCGAGGCCTTCGGCGATGCCCTTGCCGATGCCCTGGCCGGAGCCGGTGACGATGGCGTACTTGCCTTTGAGGGAGAAGGAGTCGAGGGTGATCATGGTGCTACTGCGCTCACTCGTGGCGTGGGAAGACCCCGCCCCAGATCCTTCGTGGACTCAGGATGACGAAACGCGGGGCATGATTTCCCGCGCGAACCACTCGAGGCCTTCCATGTATTCGGGAATGGTGCGCCACTTCCAGGAGACACCGAGGTGGGTGAACCCAGCGGCGCGGTACTCGCCTAGCAGGTCGACGATCTCGGGAACGGTGACGGCCTGGGGGCGAATGACGTTGCGCTCTTTGACGACGTGCGCCCGTGCCTTCTCCGAGTACTCGTCGCGCTCGCCGACGACGATGCTGAACGAGAAGTCGAGCGCATCGGGGTCGCGGCCTGCGGCCTTCGTGCGCTGCTTCACCTCGCGGATGTCGCGCGCCATGTCATCGATGGTGCCGACCATCGGCATCCACCCCTGGCCGTGCTCGACGACACGCCGCAGGATACGCGGGCCGCTGCCGCCGATCCAGAGCGGCGCGTGCGGCTTCTGATAGCACTTCGGCTGGAAGATGAGGCTGGTGAAGGAGACGTGCTTCCCCTGGAACGACGGCGACTCCTGCGTCCACAGCGCGCGCATCGCGGCGAGGTATTCGTCGGTCATGGCGCCGCGCTCGTCGAACGGCAGGCCGAGGTTGCGGAACTCAGCACGCATCCAGCCGGCGCCGACGCCGACGATGAGGCGACCCTTCGAGACCTGGTCGAGCGTGGCGATCTGCTTCGCCGTCTGCACTGCGGGTCGATAGGGCACGACCATGACGCAGAAGATGAGGCGGATGCGCTGGGTGAGGCTGGCGATGTGGCTGCCAAGGACAAAATTGTCGAACCACACCACGTTCATCGGCTCGACGCCCAACTTCACGGGCATGACGATGTGCTCGGGGAGCGTCACGCCGAAGTAGCCGAGCGCCTCGGCACGCTGGGCCGCGCGCACCATCGGCTCCATGTCCGCCCAGCGCTCGTGGGGGGAAAGCGGTGTGCTGAAGCGAAGGGGTTTGGCGCTTGTCACGTATTACACCTCGACCGTCCGTGGTTCGACAGGCTCACCACGAACGGGGTTGTAGGGTCAATCGAACCAGTCGAACTTGTCGTCCGTGATCGTGTGGAAGGGCGAGGTGAAGAGGTACTTGTTGATGCCCGCGAGGTCCATGTAGCGCCCGGCCTTGCGCCACTCGGCGGAGCGCTTGCGGATCTCGGCCAGCGTCTCGAGGGGGTCGCCGTCGAGGTAGTAGACCTTGACGTGATAGTTGCGCGGCGCCTGGAAGGGGTGGTCTTTGCCGAGGAACGTGGACATGTACCAGTACGCCCCCGCAACGCCGGGCACGGTCATCATATCGGGGATGTGCGTCCGGTCGTACCACTCGGCGACGGTGTCCTGCCGCTTCACGTCGAGCACCTGCGATACGCTCACGAGCAGGCCGCGATGTGGCCGGTAGGGTATCGAATCGGGGGAGACGAGGACTCGCGGCGAGGCGTAGGCCTTCACGAGCAGGAATGCGCCCTGCAGGACGCGAGTCGTCGGCGGGATCATGCGACCCGGGAGGGCGCGCAACTCGCCGCCGCGACGCAGCATTTCGGCGAAGGCGTTGTCCACCGGCTCGCTGAGCAAGTAGATCGTGAGGTACTGCGACGGTGCGAGCGAGGCGTCGTTGGTCGAGCGCGCCTTCGCGTATGCGGGCGGGCAGACGTAACGCTGGCCGTGCGCGTAGCCCGGCAGCGCCACCACCTCGGGCATGTGGTCGTAGCGGTGCCACACGCCGTAGCGCTTATGCTCCTCCGGTGTGTTGAAGGCGCTGAAGGAGAAGAAACCGAGTTTGACTTTGTTGTGCATGGCGACTCGAGGCGCACGTTAGCAGATGGGGGAAGGAAAAGGCAACCACCACGGCACGGCGGCACCACGAAGATTAGAGAATTATTCGTTTGATGCCGGACTTCAGAACGGGGACGTTAAAGTTGATCAACAGTCCAAGTCGCTTGCCGCTCAACTTTAGGTAGGTGAGAACTTGAGCTTCGTGAAGCGGTAGCAGGGCTTCCACTGCCTTCAACTCCACAACAATAGTGTTGTCAACGAGCAGGTCAAGGCGCAAGCCTGATTCGAGGCGCAGCCCGTCGTAAACAATCGGTATCCCGACTTGGGACTGCCACGGAATCTGCTGCTGGGCCAACTCATGACAGAGGCACGACTCATACACCGATTCGAGTAGTCCGGGCCCCAAAGTCCGATGCACCTTAAAAGCGGCATCCAGAGTCCTTGTTGCCAATCGATCCGTCGCCGATGGTAGCGGATGATGTAACTTTCCATAAATATTCGTGCGCCGTGTCGCCGTGCCGTGGTGGTTGATTTCTCTTCTTCTTACTTCGCGACGGGCAGGGTGAACTTGAAGGTGCTGCCCTTGCTCGGCTCGCTTTCAACCCAGATGCGGCCGCCGTGGGACTGGACGGCGTGCTTCGCTAGGGCGAGCCCGAGGCCGGCCCCGGGGCTGGATCGCGAGCGGTCGGCCTTGTAGAAGCGCTCGAAGACGTGGGGGAGGTCTTTCGGGTCGATGCCGGGGCCGGTGTCGCGCACAGCGACCTCGACCAGGCCGTCCGCGGGCCGCGCGGAGAGCGTCACCGAGCCGCGCTCGGTGAACTTGATGGCGTTCTCGACCAGGTTGAGGATGACGCCAGCGATGGCCTGCTTGTCAGCGGTGACCAGAGGCAGCGTTTCGGGCATCTCAGCGGTGAGGGCGAGGCCCTTTTTCTACGCCTGCGGCAGGAGCCGCTCCGCTGTCTCCTTGGCTAACGCGCGGATGTCGACCGACTTCATCTCGAAGTTGGCGCGACCTGTCTCCATGCGCGAGAGGTCGAGCAGGCTCTGCACGAGACCGGTAACGTGATCGACCTCAACGTTGATACGCTCCAGGAAGTCGCGGGCGAGCGTCTTGTCGTCGATGGCGCCTCGCTCCAGCGCATCCGCCGCGGCCTTGATCGAGGCGAGCGGCGTGCGCAGTTCGTGCGAAACGTTGGCGACGAACTCGCGGCGGACGTTCTCAAGGCGGTGGATCTCGGTCATGTCTTGCACGATCAGCAGCGCGGAGATGCCGCTCCGCTCTTTGAGCGGCGTGACCGTTACGCGCAGCGGCCTGAGTTCGCGCCCGAACATCACATCGACGGTCTTCTGGCGCGTCTGCGCCAACGCCTCGTTCGCGACGCGCGCGATCTCGTGGTCGCGCACGACTTCCATGAGGCGCTTGCCGTTCATGGGTTGGCCATCGGGGGCGAAGAGTTTCGCCGCCGCCGGGTTCGCCAGCGAGACGGCGCCCTTCTCGTCGATGACTAGCAGGCCCTCGGTCATGCCGTCGATGACCGCGCCGAAGGTGTCGCGCTCGCGGTACGACTGCGTTACCTGCTGCTCGAGGCTAGCCGCCATGTCGTTGATGGCCGCCGCGAGCCCGTCCGCTTCGGAGTACGCCGGTTCGCCCGCGCGTTCGTAGAGTTGCCCGCCCGCGAGATGCTTGGTCACCTCGCCCAGGCTGCGCACTGTGCGCGAGACGGGCGCGATGAGCCAGAGGTGGAGCAGTCCACCGATGATGGCAGCGATGCCGAAGGCGATGCCGAGGCGTCGCCACGTTGCTGCCTGTGCCGCGCCCACACTGTCGCGTGGCACACTGACGCGTGCCGCGGCGACCACCGAGCCGCCGCGTGTGATTGGCACGGCCGAGTACAGGAGTTTCGTACCGGTGGCCGGATCGGTGCGGACCGTCTGCGTCGGTTGCCCTGCCAGCGCTCCCTGGAACTCGGGAAGGCGATAGGTCAGCGGATCGCCGTTGGGCGGCGTGCCGTAGACCGGCGCTCCGTTGGCAAGCAGCACGAGGCCGACGCTATCGGTGCTGAGAGCAATTCGCTCGACGGCATCGAGCGAGCCGGGCGTGAGGCCATTCGCAGGAAGGACGGTTGCTGCGCTGGCGAGGCCCTTCGCCTCGGTGAAGGCGCGCTGCACGAGGTCGTGCTCGGCGCTGTCGCGGGCTCGATCACTGAGAACGAAGCCGAGGACGAGAAAGAGCGTGACGAGCAGCAGGAGAAAGGCTGCCGCTGCGCGCCATGAGAGGCTGCGAAACATGTCAGGCCTCGAGCTTGTAGCCGACGCCGCGCACGGTCAGCAGGCGGCTCGGCTTGGCCGGGTCGTCCTCGATCTTCTCGCGCAGCCAGCGCACGTGGACATCGACGGTCCGCGAGTCGCCGGAATAGTCGTAGCCCCACACCTGCTCGAGCAGGCGATCGCGCGTGAAGACGACGCCGCCATTGCGCATGAGGAAGGCCAGCAGGTCGAACTCCTTGGGCCGCAAGGCGACGGGCTTTCCGCCGACGCGCACGATGTGCTCTCCGACCTTGGCCGTGAGCATGAGGATGGGCATCGCCGTCTCGCGGCGCAGGACGCGGCAGACTTCCAGGCCATCCATCTTAGGCATCATGAGGTCGAGAATCAGAAGATCCGGTTTGATCTCTCGCGCGAGCTCGAGTCCTCGGACGCCATCGGCGGCGCGGGCGACCTTGTAGCCCTCGCGCTCGAGCGAGAAGGCTACCGCCTTGGCGAGCGTCTCCTCGTCCTCCACCAGTAACAGCGTCCGGAGCGGCATGGCGCCATTATAGCCGAGGGGTCGCCGCTTTCAGGTATTTACCAACCGCCGCCGCCGTCGCTTCGACGACCAACGCACGCGCTCGCTGTAGCGCATCCTCCGGCGATGCGGCGTGCGCGACGAGCGTCTCCACCGCCACGATGCCCGCTGCCTGCATGTCCGGCAACCCTGCCCCAACTTGGCCGACGACGGCTATGACCGGCACACCTGCTTTGCGGCCAAGTTGGGCGAGCACACTAGTGCCTTTGCCATCGAACGACTGCCC
>JACQEE010000062.1 GCA_016200725.1 Chloroflexota bacterium | reverse complement strand
CTAGTAACGTGGGCAGCGCACTTCGATCGTGAGATGGAGCACAAGTCCATTGCCCCCCACGTTTGACAAGCCAATACGCTGCTCGACTGCCGGTGGATTCCCGCTCGTCGCCTAACTCTGCTCGCGACGGCTCGTCGGCCACACCTCGGGCACCTGCAAGCGCCACAGGTCGCAGCGGATGCAGCGCCTCGCTTCCGCAATGGCCTCATCCTTCGAGTAGCCCTGCTCCACAAGCGCGAACGACTTGCGCCGCGCTGCGACCGGTAGCAGCGGCATCGCGACCACCGACTTCCCCTGTTCTGCGAGGTGTACCGGCATCGCCATCTCGGCGCCTGCCTCCGGTGCGAAGCGCTCATCGATATCGCCATCGCCGCCAAGGAAGCGGTCGATCGCCTGCGCCGCTTTCTTGCCCTGCGCCATCGCCTCGACGATGCTATCGGGCCCGGTGACGGCATCCCCGCAGGCGAAGACGCAATCCCTCGAGGTGCGGCATGTCGACGCCTCTACCTTAATGAAACCGTTCGGCTTTACGCTCACCGGCCATGACGAGGGAACGGCGGCCTTTTCTCCGACAGAAACAAGTACTATATCCGTATCGAGAGCCTTGATCTCGCCGGTTGCCCGCACGATCGGTCGCCCCACCTCGTCGGCACCAGCAACCTCGAGGCGCTCCAACCGCACACGTAACCGCTTGCCTGCCCGGGCGATGACGACCGCTCGCAGCAGCGGTGCGAATTCGACACCTTCGTGCACAGCCGCTGCGATTTCGAAGTCATAGGCTTTCGCCTGCTCTTTCGGCCCATCAAAGGCGACCGTCGTCTGCGCGCCCAGCCGCACCGCGCAGCGCGCCGCGTCTATCGCTACGTTGTTGCCGCCGATAATGACGACCTGCTTGCCCGCGCGTGGTTCTTTACCGAGGTTCACGTCGCGCAGGAAGTCGGCGGCGAAGCGCACCCCTGGAAGGTCAGCACCTGGGACCTCGAGTGGCACCGAGCGACCGTGGCCAATCGCGAGCAGCACGGCGTCATGTGATTCGAGGAGCGGCTCCAGCGAGTTGACGCGCTCACTAGCGCGGACTTTGACTCGCGTACTTGTCGCATCGGCGACTTCCCGGCGCAGGCGGTCACGCGGGACTTTGTACTTGGGCAGGCCGACGCGCAGCTGGCCGCCCAACTCCGAGTTCGCGTCGAACAGCGTTACCCTGTGCCCGCGACGCGTCGCGAGGTAGTAGGCCGCGGTCAGCCCCGCTGGCCCACCGCCGACAATGGCGACGCGCTTACCCGTCGGTGACGCAGGTGCCACCTCGAAGTGTTGCTCGCCATGCTCGACCGCCGCGCGCTTGATGGCGTTGATGGCGATGGGCTGCTCCATGATGCCGCGACGGCACCACGGTTCGCAGGGGCGGTAGCAGATGAGCCCGCAGGCCATCGGGAGCGGAATCGCCTCGCGTACGACAGCATGTGCCTCGGGGAACTGCCCGCGCTCCACGTACCCGATATACCGCGGCACATCGATAGCCGCCGGGCATGCGGTCACACAGGGAGCGATCAGGCGTTTGGAGGAATCGAAGGCCATGGGGCTTATTGTAGACGCCCCGGAATAAGCCTACGCCTTCTCGATCTTCACCGGCTGGCACTTCGCTCGAGCGAACACAGCCATCGTGCCTGGCGTCGCCTTGTTCCACACGTCGACGATCGCCTCGTGGTGCGGCAGCGCGAGGAGCGCATAGCCTGCGGGCGCCCGGCCATTCACGCGGACGGTCGCCTTCACAGAGCCCGCTCCGCTCGAGACAGTCACCCTCTCGCCGTCATGGATACCGAGGCTCTGGCCATCGGCGGCGTTCAGTTCCACCATGACCTGGTGGTTCAACTCGACGGTGCCCTTGACCTCGCGCAGCACGCTCACGAGCGCGGTCAGGCTAGCTGGTTGCTTTGGCTCACTCCAGGCCAGCGGTTGGAGGCGACCGAGGCCGTGCGGAAAGCGGTCGGCGTGCACCACCGGCGTGCCTGGATGGTCCGCCGAAGGGCACGGCACCTGCACACCACCAGCCTGATCGAGGCGCGGGTACGAAATGCCGGCATAGCCCGTCGCGATGCGCTGCGCCTCCTCCAGCACCTGACACGGCTCGGTATACCCGAAGCCTTTGGCGCCCATGCGCCCAGCCATATCACAGATAATCTGCCAGGCTGGCCGCGACTCGCCTGTCGGCTCGATGGCCTTGTGAATGCGCTGTACGCGCCGCTCGAACGAGGTATACGTCCCCTCGCGCTCGGCCCACGTCGTGGCAGGCAACGCCACGGTCGCGACGCCCTCCAGACTGCGGAGGAATGCCGGTGAGAAGTGCTAAGTTCGCTACTGCTTTCGCCAACTCGGGGTTCGCGCCCAGCAATGAAGGGCTAAACAGGAACGCTGCGGGCTTGTGTGTCGAAAGGTGCTTCGCCACTGCAGCGATGAGATCCTTCTTGATGCCCGATACCTTCTCGACCGCCTCAAGGGTGAACGACGCGAGCGAGGCCTGCAGATCGTCGAGATTCTGGCATCGCGCCTGCACGAACGCCTTGTCGTAGAGCCCGCTATCGAGCAGCGACTTGGCGATACCGCCCAGCACGGCAACTTCGGTCCCAGGCTTGCACACCATCCGCTCCGTCGCGAGCAGGCCTATCTCCGCATCGCGCGGGTCGAGTACCACGAGGTGTGCGCCGCGGCGTACCGCTTCCTTGACCTGCAGCCCAGCGACAGGCTGGTCGACCGTCAGGTCGCTGTCGATCACGAAGATGAGTCTCGAGTCGCGCAAGTCCCACATCGTGCCTGTGGCCGCGGTCGAGCCGAAGGCCTCGGCGAGCCCCTCAAGGGCCGCTGGAGGCGACATGGGATCGAAGAAATCGATATTGTTGGTGCCGACGACCGCCCGCGCAAACTTTTGCAGGACGTAGTTGTCCTCGTTTGTAATCTTCGGTGAACCGATGATTGCAATTTCGTCCGGCCGGTACCTTTTCAGCGCTGTGATGATCGTGGCAAGCGCGTCGTCCCACGTCGTGTCGTGCAGTGCACCGTTCTGCCTGACCTTCGGCTTTGTCAGGCGATCCTTGCTGTAGACCCACTTGTAGCCGAACTTGCCCTGGACGCACTCGTGGCCGTGGTTCGCCGCGCCCTCGATGTCATGCGTCACGCGGATGAGCCGGTCGACGCCGGTCTTGCGGTCTTTCTTGACGTTCAGTTGGAGCGAGCAGCCGACGCTGCAATGGGTGCATGCCGAGGTGACGAACTGGTCGGCGCGGCCGCTGAACTTGCTGTCCTTCTCGGTGATCGCGCCCACAGGGCAGACGTCGACGCAGACGCCGCAGTAGGTACAGCCGCTGTCGGCGAACGACCCGCCCTGCGACGTGCCGACGACCGTGTGGTTGCCGCGCTCGACGAAGGTGATTGCGTTGGCGCCCTCGATCTCGTTGCAGGCGCGCACGCACTTACCGCACACGATACACAGGTTCATATCGTGGTCGATGAACGGATTCTTCGTGTCGAGCGGCAACTCGCGGTACTTGTAGGGCAGCGGGACGCTCTCCACCTTGAGCGCGTACGTGACGTCCTGCAGTTCGCACCGCTCGTTCTGGGGGCAGACGACGCATCGGTCGGTCACCGATACGTTGCGCAGGCACACATCTCTAGGGCCGCAGTGCTCGATGCGCCAACACGTCAGGCAGCCGTGCGGGTGGTTGACCAGCGTGAGTGCAAGGATGTCGCGCCGCGTCGACTCGATGTCGTCATCGACCGTCGTGACTTCCATGCCTTCCATAACCGTCGTGTGACAAGAGGCCGGCATCCCTGGCGTCTTGTTCGTCTTGACGACGCACATGCGGCAGGCGCCATACGGCTTCAGAATCGGATGCCAGCAGAGGTACGGAATGTAGATCCCGTTCTCGCGCGCGGCCTCGATGATCACCTGGCCCGGCCGGGCCTCAATCTCGACGCCGTCGATCTTGACCTTGACCTTCTGGGGTGGTTGTGTGGTCATCGCGTTACGACTTCTCTATCGCGGCATCGAATTCTTGCTTGAAGTAGCGGTAGCCCGACTTAATCGGGTTCTCCGCCAACTGCCCGTGCGCGCACAGCGACGACTTCATCGTCGTGCCGATCGCCATTGCCGCGTCGAACTCGCCGCGCTGGCCGTGGCCTCCGTGCATCCGCTCGAGTACGTCGGCAATCTGGCGCGTCCCGATGCGGCACGGGAAGCACTTCCCGCACGACTCCTCGGCGTTGAACTCGGCGAGCACCGCATCCAGTTCGACCACCGACGACGTCTCGTCGCCGACGATGATGCCGCCGGAGCCGAACATCGCACCTGCAGCCACCATCGCATCGAAGTCCAACTTCAGGTCCAGCGACGACGCTCCGAGGAAACCGCCCAACGGCCCCCCGGTCTGCAGCAGTTTGAGCTTCTTGCCATTCGCCACGCCGCCGCCGACCTCTTCGATGACCTGGCGCAGCGTGAGGCCGAACGGCAATTCGTAGAGCCCAGGCCGGTTGATATGCCCCGAGAGACAGACAAGCGCAGTACCCTTGCTCTTTTCGGTGCCAATGCCCGCGAACCAGGCGCCGCCGTTCTCCACAATGGCCGACACATACGAGTAGGTCTTCACGTTGTTGATATTGGACGGCTTGCCCCACAGGCCCGACGCCGCAGGAAACGGCGGCTTGTAACGCGGCATGGCGCGCTTGCCCTCGACCGCCTCCATGAGCGCGGTCTCCTCGCCCGAGACGTAGGACTCGCCGGTCAGCGACAACTCGATATCGAAGTCGAAACCGGTGCCGAGGATGTTCTTGCCGAGCAAGCCGTTTGCGTACGCCTCGTCGAGCGCCTGCTGGATGCGCGTGATCGGCAGGTCCCACCCCGTCCTGATAAATACAAAACCCTTGCCGCCACTGGCCTTCGTGGCGAACCCCGCGATGGTGATGCCCTCGATGGTGCGATAGGGGTCGCTCTCAAGGATATGTTTGTCGTTGAACGCGCCGGAGTCGCCTTCTTCACCGTTGCACAGGTGGTACTTCGGCTTGACGTTGGCGCCGAGCAGGAACTTCAACTTCATCGCCATCGGGAAGGCCGCGCCGCCGCGACCACGCAGATTTGCCTTCTCCACCTCGGCGATCACCTGCTCCGGCGTCATCGAGGTCATCGCCTTATGCAGCGCGGAGTAGCCGCCCCGAGCGATGTAGTGCCACAGGTTCGAGGGATCGGTAATGCCGCAGTTCGCCGTCGCGACGCGCTTTTGGTACTTGAACTCGTCCCGTGCGAACAGGTCCGGCAGCCCCGTGCCTTCCAACTTACCCGTGGCTCCAAGCAGGAGGTCCTGCGGCACCTTGTCCCCAACGATGTACTCGTCAACGAGTCGCCCAGCATTCTCCGGCGTGATCCGCCCAAAGAACACGCGCGGCCTGCCAGGCTTGACGACGCTGACGATGCACTCGAGGTAGTCGGGGCCAAGGCCGCCTGTCGGATGGAAGTCCGCCTGGATGCTCTTCGCCGTGAGCGCTTTGCGCAGTGCAGCGTCAACGTCCGGCGCGCCTGCCGCCATCCCGTGGATGCCCCAGCCGACAAACACCTGCGTCCGCGATGGGTTCTCCACCGCCTCCCAGGCCTGCTTGGCCTTCTGTTGTAGCGCTTCGAACGTGTCAGGCATCGCTGGCTACTTCCCGTTCAGGCCCGAGAAAATCTTCTGGAGACGCTCTTCGTTGAGCCTGCCCACCAACTTACCGTCGAACTTGCCTACCGGCGCGAGCGCGCACGCTCCGGCGCACTCCAACCCACGCAGGGTGTACTGCTTATCCGGCGTCGTGCCATCGAACTTCACACCCGCGAACTGCTCTGTCATCTCCATGAGGCGCTTCGACTTGAACAGCTGGCACGAGGGACCCCAGCAGATCTCCAGGGAGTGCTTGCCGGGCGGCTCGAACCGGAAATGCGTGTAGAAGGTGACGACGCCCCACACCCCGTTCACCGACCTGCCGGTGAGGTCGGCGACCGCGGGGATCGACTCCGGCGGCAGCCAGCCAATCGCGTCCTGCACAGTGATCAGCGACGACAGCACGGTCACCGTGCGCCGGTGCGCCTTGAGGATTTCTTGGATTCTTGCTTCCGTCGCGGCGTCTGCCATAACCAGGGCTTCGTGATTTTTTGAACGAACCG
>JACQEE010000049.1 GCA_016200725.1 Chloroflexota bacterium | reverse complement strand
TTCGTGGTGAGCCTGTCGAACCACGGACGGTACCGCTCCTCGAAGTGCGCGACCTCCGTGTCGACTACGCTACCCCGCGCGGCCCGCTCCATGCCGTCGATAGCCTCTCCTTCGACCTCTCGGCTGGCCAGTCGCTCGGCCTCGTCGGCGAGTCGGGTTGCGGCAAGACGACGCTCGCCCTCGCCATCCTGCGTGTGCTCCCCGAAAACTCACGCATCTCGGGGACTATTCGCTTCGATGGCCAGGACATCCTTTCACTCGACGAGGAGCCGATGCGACGCCTGCGTGGCAAGCGCATCGGCTTTATCCCCCAGGGTGCGCTCAACGCCTTCAGCCCGGTGCACACCATCGGCAGCCACATCGCCGAAGTGCTCGAAGTTCACAATGGCCTCGTCCCTCGCGAGTCATGGAGCCGCGCTGAGGAAGCCCTTGTCCTCGCCGGTCTCACCCCGGACGCCGCGCGACGCTATCCCCACGAACTCAGCGGCGGCATGCGCCAGCGCGCAGTCGTCGCCCTTGCCCTCGCCTGCAAGCCAAGCCTTCTCATCGCCGATGAGCCCGCCACCGCGCTGGATACCATCGTCCAGCGCCGCCTCCTCGATCAACTCCAGGGCCTTCAGCGCGATCTCGGCATGGCCATGCTCTACATCTCCCACGACCTCGCCGCCGTCGCCACCGTAGCCTCGCGCCTCGCCATCATGTATGCCGGGCAGATCGCGGAAGAAGGGCCTACGCGCCACCTACTCACGGCGCCGAAGCACCCCTACACCTCGGCGCTGATCGCCTGCACCCCACGCCTCGCCGGCCCGCGCGCCATGCCGGTGCCTATCCCTGGCGACCCGCCTGATCTCGCTACGCCGCCAACCGGTTGCCGCTTCCATCCGCGCTGCCCTCGCGCCAGCGAGCGCTGCGCTGTCGAGACGCCCTCGCTTGCGGCCGCGGACGGCCGCGTCGTCGCCTGTTGGCACCCGCTGGGACCACCCGGAGAGGTGCGCTGACCTCTTGCTATAATGCCCGCGATTGCTTTGACTCAACGATATGTCCCAGGAGGGCCACGTGGCCGAGTTCATCAAGGTTGCCAAAGTGAAAGACGTGCCCCCCGGCGAAATCATCGGCGTCGACGTCGGCGAGCGCAGCGTGGCCATCTGCAACATCGAGGGTCAGTTGTGCGCAATCGACAGCCTCTGCACCCACATGGGCGGCCCGCTCGACGAGGGCTTCATGGAAGGCAACCTGCTCCAGTGCCCCTGGCACGCCGGCACGTTCGACCCCAAGACCGGCGAGGCCGTCGACCCTCCCGCAAGCGGCAAGATCGACACGTTCGCCGTCCGCGTCTCCGGCGACAACATCGAAATCGAAAAGCCCGCTTGAAAATCGCAGGCCGGCCTCCCTTTCCAAAAGTAAATAATCTCTTCCCATGGTGTCGTGGTGCCGTGGTGGTTGTATTCTCTTCCCTCGGGGATAGGGCATGCGCATAGCCCAGATCACCAGCACCTACCTCTCCGTCCCGCCACGCAGCCACGGCGGCACCGAGTTGATGGTCTATCACCTCGTAGAAGGCCTCGTCCGCGACGGCCACCACGTCGAACTCTTCGCCTCCGGCGACTCGCGCACCAGCGCAACCTTGCAGGCCGTCGTCCCTATCGCCACATCCTACGACCCAGGCATGACTTCCTATCTCGATAAGGAATACGAGACGCGCAACACCTTCAACCTCTATCGTCAGGCCGAGCGCTTCGACGTTATCCACGCGCACTGGCCCACGCTGGCGCCCTACTTCTCTAACTTCATCGACCGTCCAACGCTCCTCACCTACGCCTACGTCGAGCGCCACCTGCACGAGTACTACCGCGCCACCTTTCCCTGTGTGCACCCCGTCTGCATCAGCAGGACGCAAGCGAAGATGCTCGGCGAAGACCTCCCCGTCGTCTACAACGGCATCGATGTCGACAACGTCCCCTTCGGCGAGCAGCCCGAGGACTTTCTGGTGATCGTCGGCCGCATCGTCCCCAACAAGGGCATCGCCGAGGCCATCCACATCGCGAAGCAGGCGTGCGAGCGCCTCTTGATCGTCGGCCACGTGCCGCCGCAACTGCCCTGGAGCCGCGCCTACTACGAAGAGCAGGTCCGCCCGCACATCGACGGCGACGCCATCCGCCACGTCGAGCACCTGCCCAACGCCGAGGTCCTGCGCCTCGTCTCGCATGCCAAGGCCTTCCTTTTCCCGCTCCAATGGGAAGAGCCATTCGGCCTGGCCGTCGCCGAAGCGCTCGCCGCAGGCACGCCCGTCGTCGCCTATCCCAAAGGGGCGATGTCCGAAATCGTCCTCGATGGCCAGAACGGGTTCCTCGTCGAGACCGACGCAGAGGCCGTGCGCGCCCTCGGTCGCATCGGCAGCATCTCGCGACGCGCCTGCCGCCAGTCCATCGCCGATCGCTTCAGCCTCGACCGCATGGTCCGCGCCTACGAGGCACTCTATCGGCATGTAACTGTGAAGTAGCCCTGACGACAAATGGGTGCTCGAACTACTGCGGTTGCACACATCGCATGAAAGATGCTATTCCTTGCCCTCGCAAGCCCGTCTGAAGGAGCACGCCATGCGTCTCAAGAACAAAGTGGCCATGATCACCGGCGGCGGCTCTGGCCTCGGCCGCGCCTCCTGCCTCGTCTTCGCGAAGGAAGGCGCCAGGGTTGCTGTCGCCGATATAGACCCCGTGGGCGGAAAGCAGACGGTCGCCATGATCGAAGACCTCGGCGGCAAGGCTGCCTTTGTGCAGGTCGATACGAGCAAGGAGTCCAGCGTCCGCGATGCCGTCGCGGAGACCGTCCGGCGGTACAAGAGCCTCGATATCCTCTTCAACAACGCTGGCATCGCCAACCAGGTCGCCGTCCCCATCGAAGAGGTCACGGAGAAGGACTGGGACGCGCTGATGGCAGTGAATATCAAAGGCATCCTCTTCGGCTCGAAGTACGCCGTGCCCGTGATGAAGCAGGCCGGGGGCGGAGCCATCGTCAACACCGCCTCCATCGCCGGCATGGTGGCGATGGGCACGCACGCCTACGCCGTTTCCAAGGGCGGAGTCTTCCAGTTCACACGGAATCTGGCCTACGAACTTGCCCCGTTCAACATCCGCGTCAATGGCGTCGCCCCCGGCTTCATGGACACCCCGCTCCTGCGAGGCGAGCGCCGAGGCCAGTCAAAGGAAGAAGGCCAGAAGCGCATCGAGCAACTCGCCCAGTCGGCGCCGCTGAACCGGATCGGCCGACCCGAAGATATCGCCTATGCCGCTCTCTATCTCGCCTCCGACGAGGCCTCCTTCGTCACGGGCCACGTCCTCGTCGTCGATGGCGGCTTCACCATCCGCTGAACCGACGACCTTCTAACTCTTTGACACTGTTTTCCGTCGGATGCTAGCATGAACTTGCCCGCCTGATGGACACCCAACTCACCGTCCTCCTTGTCATCCTCTGTCTCGGACTGTCGGCTTTCTTTTCCTCCTCCGAGACGGCTTTTTTCGCCTTGCAACGCGTCCGCATCCATCATCTCGTCACGACAGGCTCGGCTCGAGCAAAGCGCGTGCAGCGCATGAAAGAGAACCCCGAGCGTTTCCTCGCTACGATTCTCCTCGGCAACAACCTGGTGAACGTGGCCCTCTCCGCGTTGATGACCAATCTGCTGCTCGACTCGTTCGGCCACTCGCACGAAGG
>JACQEE010000366.1 GCA_016200725.1 Chloroflexota bacterium | reverse complement strand
TTCGTCGTCTGGGCGATCTACGGGCCGCCCCCGTCGATGGCGTATGCGGTTATCAACGCGGTCGCCGTGCTCATCATCGCTTGCCCCTGCGCGCTGGGGTTGGCCACGCCCATGTCGATCATGGTGGGCACCGGACGGGGCGCCCAGGCGGGCGTTCTCATCAAGAATGCCGAGGCGCTCGAGGTGCTGGAGAAGGTCGACACCTTGCTGATCGATAAGACGGGGACCCTTACGGAAGGCAAGCCCCGCCTTGTCGCCGTCCAGCCCCTAAGCGGAGCGAGCGAGGAAGAGGTGTTGGCCCTCGCCGGCGGCTTGGAGAAAGGCAGCGAGCATCCGCTGGCGGCCGCCATCCTGGCCGGAGTGCTCGATAGGAAGGCGCAGCCTTTGCCGGTTCACGATTTCGAGGCAGTCACCGGCAAGGGGGTTCGGGGCAAGCTTGGCGCCGCCGACGTGGCCCTTGGCAACAAGGCCCTCATGGAGGAGATCGGCGCTGTGAACGGCGAAGCGGACGTGACTGCCGAAGGCATGAGAGCCGAAGGCCAGACCGCCATGTTTCTCGCCAAGGGAAAGAAGGTAATGGGCCTAATCGGTGTGGCCGACCCGATCAAGGCGAGCACCCCGGCCGCGATCAAGTCGCTGCACGACGAGGGGATCCGGCTCGTGATGATCACGGGCGACAGCAAGACCACCGCCGAGGCAGTCGCCCGGACGCTCGGGATCGACGACGTTCGGGCCGACGTGCTCCCCGAAGGCAAGATCGAGGTCGTGAAGGCGCTGCAAAGTGAGGGCAGGATCGTGGCGATGGCGGGCGATGGGATCAACGACGCCCCCGCCCTCGCCCAGGCTCAGATAGGAATCGCGATGGGTTCGGGAACCGACGTGGCGATGGAGAGCGCGGGAATGACGCTCCTCAAGGGCGACCTCACCGGGCTCGTGCGGGCCAGACGGCTGAGCCGCGCCACGATGGGCAACATCCGCCAGAACCTGTTCTTTGCGTTCGTGTACAACGCGGCCGGCGTGCCGATCGCAGCGGGCGTGCTGTATCCGTTCACGGGGCTCTTGCTTAGCCCCATGATCGCGGCGCTTGCGATGAGCTTCAGCTCGGTGTCGGTGATTGGCAACGCGCTGCGCCTGCGGCGCATGCGTCTCTGACAACGAAGGCTTGCCTCGAAATCCTCCCCTGCGCTGCGGGGGAGGGTCTGTGAGTGAAGCGAACAGGGGTGGAGGCTTGCGCTCGTTCTGGGTGGCCAAGCCAAAAGCACCCCCTTCTGGTCTCGGCAACCCTTCGACCGTCTTCCCCCTGCGCCGCAAGGGGAAGAGTCGTCCGAGACGCGATGCAAAGCCACCGCCCCGCAACTGCGACTGCTCACGACCGATGAGTAGCGGTCTAGGTCACTAGTCGCATGTCACTCGTCCCCTTCCGGCAACCGCAAAGGCACGCAAGGCTCCCCCTAGTACACCCGCCCGCCGAGGGGCACGTCTCGCTCGGGCTGGAGCAACACGACTCGGCCTTCTGCGTCGGGCAAACCCAACACGAGGACTTGGGAGGGAAAGCCGGCGATGCTCCGCTCGCCGAGATTGACCGCGCAAACGACGAGCCGACCAACCAAGTCATCGGCCGAGTAAAGGTCGGTGAGCTGCGCGCTGGAGGTGCGCTCGCCCAGCGGCCCGAAGTCGATCCAGAGCTTGTACGACGGCTTGCGCGCCGCCTCGTTCGGCTCGGCGCACAGGACGCGCCCCACCCGCATATCGACCGTCTGAAAAGCTTCGTAAGACATCGCCGAAAGATTCTGCCACCGGTTCGGCCCCTCCCGGCAGCAAGATGCCCGCGGCTACGTAATGCCCAGAGCCTTGAACACCCAGTGCGAATCGACGCCCATGCCGAGGTCGCGCGCCGCGCGCGCCTCCGTCGTGGCCTCGCTGAGGCGGTTTTGCTTTTGCAGGTTGCCGGCCAGATTGGCGTGATAGAGGGCCTTCTTGGGGTCGAGCTCCGCCGCACGCCGGAACTGCTGCTCGCCGTCGCTCAGCCTCAGCAAGCCATCATAAGCGACGCCGAGGATGTTGTGCGTCGTTGGACGGCTATCGTCGAGCCTGAGCGCCTCCAAACATGCCTTGCTCGCCTCTTCGTAGCGCTCTTGCTTGTTCAGGCAGGAGCCGAGGTTCGAGTGATACAGCGGCCTGCTTGGGGCCAATTCAATCGCCTTGCGGTACGCCTGTTCTGCATCGGAGGTCTTGCCCAGGCCACTGCTGGCGACTCCCAACTCGTTGAAAAAGAGGGGTTCCTTGTCGTTGACCTTGATCGCCTGCTGCGCCTGATCCAACGCCTCTTGGAACTGTTCGAGCGGATTGAGGGCGGACGCGAGGTTCCCATGAAGAACCGCATTCTTGGGGTCCAACTCGACCGCCCTGCGAAATTGCGCAGCGGCCTCGGTATGGTTGCCGAGCGAGTCGTAGCAGATCCCCAACTCGTTATCGGCGTCGGAGTTCTTGTCGTCCAGCTTGACCGCAGTGGAGGCCTGTTCGATC
>JACQEE010000044.1 GCA_016200725.1 Chloroflexota bacterium | reverse complement strand
CCTGGCACGACGCGGACTGCAAATGGCCGCAACGCTTGCCGTCTTTCTGGCAATCGTCTTCTTTCTCATCCAGTTGCAGCCCGGCGACTACACCAGCGCCTACCTCAACGACCCGCACATCACGGCCCAGAACCGGCAGGCCATCGGGCACTCGTTCGGCCTCGACAAACCAGCGTGGGAGCAGTTCTTCCTCTACGCGCGCAACGTCCTTCGCGGCGACCTCGGCATCTCGTTCAGCCAGTACCCGGAGTCCGTCGGCTCAATCATCAAAGACCGTCTGCCGCGCACGCTCTTGCTCTTCGGCACGGCGACGGTGCTCGCCTTCTACCTTGGCATCACACTCGGCAAGGTGATCGCTTGGCGGCGCGGCAAGGCCGTCGAGCACGTCTCCACCGTGAGCGCCGTCTACCTCTACACGGCCTTTACGCCTTGGTTCGCCCTACTCATGGTCTGGCTCTTCGCCTTTAAGTTGGACTGGTTCCCCGTGGGTCGGTTCATCTCACCCGAGAAGTGGACAACCGCGAGCGTGAGCAGCAACGGCGTCTTCCTGCGCCTGCTCCTCACCGCAGCCGCTCAAGCCGCCTTCGTCTTTCTGGCGACGGTGCTCTTGCGACGGCTTGGTGTGCGACGACTCGGTCTCACCATCGCTACCCTGCTCGCCGCGACGACCACTCTCGCCGCGATCGCCTGGTGGGCATCAGGGATTGGTCATCTCGCCGCCGATATCATGTGGCACGCCGGCCTGCCCATCATCACCCTGACCCTTCTTTCCTTTGGCGGGGTCATGCTCCTGACCCGCGGGGCGATGCTCGATACCGTCCGCGAGGACTATGTGCTCGCCGCCAGGGCGCGCGGCTTACCCGACCGCATCGTCCGCGACCGCTACGCCGCTCGCAACGCGCTGTTGCCTGTCGTCACTGCCTTCATCTTCAGCCTTGCGCTGGCCGTCGATGGCGGCGTGATCATCGAGACCGTCTTCTCCTGGCCGGGCATGGGCTACACGCTGGTCAACGCGGCCTCCAACCAGGACTTGCCGCTCGCCGCCGGCGCATTCGTCTTCACCGCCATCTTCGTCCTCGTCGCGCACCTCATCGTCGACATCCTTTACCGCATCCTCGACCCCAGGTTGCGCTCGCCATGATGGACACGGCGACGATGGACCAGAAGACATCGTGGCGCGTGCGAGCGGGCGAACCATTCCGCCTGCTGACGAGCAACAGGCTTGGCCTCCTCGGCCTCGGCATCATCGTGCTATTCGGCCTGCTCGCCGCTGCCCACCCTGTGCTCATGCATACCGTATGGAATCGCCACACCTACGATCCCGTCACCGGCTTCGCCGGCGGTCTCAACCCAGCGTCGCCCTCCGCGAAGCACCTGCTCGGCACCGACCAACTCGGTCGCGACGTCCTCAGCCAACTGATGTACAGCGCGCGGTGGGAGTTCGCCCTCGGCATCGTCGCCGCCCTCGTGACCGTTACGCTCGGGACGCTCATCGGCGCGACCGCTGCCTACTTCGGCGGCTTCGTGGATGGCCTCCTGATGCGCCTCGCCGACCTCGTGGTGATGATGCCTACCCTGACGCTGCTCGTCGTCCTCGGCGTCGTGACGCCGGGCGGGCTGAACATCTGGAAACTCGCCATCGCGCTCGGCCTCATCTCCGGCCTCGGCGCGACCGCCATCGTGCTCAAGGCGCAGGCCCTCGCGATGACCAAGCGCACCTACATCGACGCGGCTAAGGCTACGGGCGGGTCGGACCGGCACATCATCGCCTCGCACCTCATCCCGAACCTCATGCCGCTTGCCTTCCTCTCGATGATGTTCACCGTCACCGCAGCCATCTTTGCCGAAGGCGCCCTGGCCTACTTCGGCCTGGTCCACGAGCGCATGAGCTGGGGCATCATGATCCACACGGCGCAGAGCGGCGGCTATCTGCTCTCCGGCACCCGCTACTGGTGGCTGCTGATACCCGCTGGCCTCTCGATTTCCCTGCTTTGCGGCTCCTTCTACCTCACTGGCCGCGCGCTCGACGAGGTCGTCAACCCGCGACTGCGGAGGCAGCGATGACCACGTCTCAACAACCCGTTCGTGGTGAGCCTGTCGAACCACGGACGGTACCGCTCCTCGAAGTGCGCGACCTCCGT
>JACQEE010000365.1 GCA_016200725.1 Chloroflexota bacterium | reverse complement strand
TCCCAACGGTGCCAAAACGTTCGCTTTCAGGTACACGTCTATATCCGTCGCGCAGACCTCGAGGCCTGCCTCGAACGTACCGCAGTCCTTTGGGTTCACTTTGCCAGTCAAATGGGTCACAACCGACTGCAAATAACTGTATCCCTCACCGGAATAGGAAAACTTTTCGCCAGGCGTGAAATGGATTTTCAAGGGCTCTTCCTTGGACCGCCAGTTTTGGAAACCACTGGTGTGCGAAAGCACATGGCGGGCGGTAATGAGATCGAGCTGCGGATCACCTTCCAGAAACCGCTCAGACGTGTACTTCGTCAGGGGCGTATCGAGATTGATGACGCCTTTCTCACACAGCTTCATCACGGCGTACGCGAACACGGTCTTGCTCACGGAACACGCTTCGAACACGGTGTCGTTATCAACCGGCTCCTTGGAGGCGCTGTCCCTGACACCAAACCCGCGACGCCAGAGCACCTTCGCGTCCCTGATGATGGCGATGGACAGCCCCGGCGTTTTCGCTTCCGCCATCAGTCCTGGAATCTGCTTCTCCAGGTCAGCCAGCAGGGTTTCCCAGGGTGCGCGGTCCTTTGGCTTGGCGAAGAGCAGAGTCCCCGCCGAGCAAGGGGCGAATGGGAGAAGAGAAAAACCAAGAGCGGCTCGACTGCTCGCTGTGAGAAACCCCCTGCGCTTCATACGATGACACCCCTTTCCTATCTTCACATGGAGACATGACGTCGGACGCCGAGATAGACGGCGATCTGAGGAATACTCCAACCGGCCGCCGAGAGCCGGACCATCTCCAACCGATCGCGCGTGCGAGGCTTGACGCCGATCTCGTGGGCGCGGCGGTTCAGTTCTTGGTGTTGAGCGTCGTTCAGACGCACGCGATACATCGTGTGCTCCCTCCGACGCTCCTTTCTGGAAACTTACTCGTCCAACCTGCTTAGCAACGGTGGCATGTCGCCGAGGGTTACGCGAACACCAGACGCCCCTTCGGCTCCGGAATTGGCCGCCCCAGCTCCTTCGCGGTTTCGATCCACTCCTGAATGACGGTCTCTACATTCGCTACCGCTTCCTGGTACGAGGCGCCGTCGGCCGCGCAGCCGGGCAGTTCGGGCACCGCAGCGATGAACGCCTGGTCCTCGTCGCTCCAGTAGAGGATCACCTCGTACCTAATCACCTGTTCCGCCTCCAAGCTGGGCTACCTACGGCGCCAGCCGATCGAGCAGGGCCCGTGCGGCGGCTTCCACTGCCGAAGAGGGCTTGAGGTCGAGGCAGCGCTGGGCGTGGCGGCGGGCGTCGTCGCGTTTGCCGCGCTCGTTGAGGAAGGTAGCGAGGTAGTAGTGGGAGAGCGGGTCGTCGTCGTTGGCGGCGAGGATGTCGCGCAGCTCGGTCTCCGCCTCGTCCCAGCGGGCCGCTTTCTTCAGGGCGTCGACGAGTGTCGTACGGAGGGTGCGTGAGAAGGGGGTGTCGTGGCTCCACGCCACGGCGTCGCGCAGGAGGGCGATCCCTTCCTCCTTCTTACCGCCATCGACGAGCGCGGCGCCGTGCAGGCCGCGCGCGAGCGGGTGCGTGGGCGCGGCGGCGTAGGCGCGGGCGATGACGGCGTTCGCGTCTTCGAGCCGTTTCTGCTTCTGAAGCACGCCCGCGTAGCCGATCAGGATTTCGGGGTCCTGCGGCTCCAGCTCCGCGGCGCGTCGAAGGCGCCCTTCGGCCTCATCGAGCTGGCCCGCCTGATCCAGCGCCGTGCCCCAGGAGTAATACGTGCGCGCGCGTCCTGGATCGAGCCGGGCGCTCTCGGCGAACGCCGCCAGCGCCTCTTCGCGCTTCCCCAGGCCCAGCAGCGCCCCCGCCAGACCCGCCTGGGCCCGCGCACTGCCGGGGCGCCGCTTCAACTGCGCGCGCCGCTCCTCCTCCGCGACGGACCAGTGAGCTGAAAGGCCGGCCAGCGTCGCGCGCACCTCGCGGCGGAACAGCTCCTCGGCGTCCTCGACACGCGGCGTCGGGGCCGGTGGGTTCAGTAATGGCGCGAAATCCTTGACCCCCGCC
>JACQEE010000368.1 GCA_016200725.1 Chloroflexota bacterium | reverse complement strand
TGAATCTCGTCGATGAACACGACTATCTCGCCCTGCGCCGAACGCACCTCGTCCATCACAGCCTTGAGACGCTCCTCAAACTCGCCGCGAAACTTGCTGCCTGCGACGAGCGCGCCCATGTCGAGCGAAAGGACACGCCGCCCCTTGAGCGAGTCGGGCACATCGTCCGCCGCGATGCGCTGCGCCAAGCCCTCGACGATTGCCGTCTTACCTACGCCGGCGTCGCCGATAATCACCGGATTGTTCTTAGTCCGGCGTGTCAGGATTTGAACAACGCGCCTGATCTCCGCGTCTCGGCCGATCACCGGATCGAGCTTGCCTTCCTTGGCCATCGCTGTCAGGTCACGGCTGTACTTCTCCAATGCGCGGTACTTGCTCTCCGCGCGGGGATCGGTGACGCGGGCCGTGCCGCGGATGTCGGCGAGGGCTTTGTACACCTCTTCTTGGCCGATGCCGAATTCGCGAAGGATCTTCGGTGTCTCGCCCTCCCGCTCCATCGTCAGCGCCATGAGCAGGTGCTCGACGGAGATGTACTCGTCCTTCAGACGCTTAGCCTCGGCGTCGGCATTCTCCTGCAGTCTGGCAAGCCGCGGGGTGACGTAGATCTGGTTTGTAGCCTGCGGAGAGCGCGGGCTGTTGGCCAGCGTCGATTCCACGCGGCTGCGCAGCATGGCTATATCTACGCCAAGTTTCTTGAAGACCTCCGCTGCCACGCCGCTCTCGGCCCGCAGCAGGGCCAGGAGGACATGCTCAACGTCCCATTGTGTGCGCTGATATTGGAGGACTAACTGCTGGGAGTCCTGAAGGACTTCCCGGGCCTGTTCGGTGTAACGATCGGGTCTATTTACCATTGCTGCACCTCGATTCAGTCGTGTAGGGTCTTACTTGCGCTGGCCCTTCAATGTAGGATGCGCGCCGGCCTCCTCAAGTTGCCGCATCAGCGCTTGCACACGGCGCTCCATTTGGGCCATGCGGTCCATCATGCGAAGCAACACTTCAACGCCCGCCAGATTCAGACCCAAGTCCTCGGTCAGCTCGCGTACCTTCTGCAGGCGCTGGATATCTCGCCGCGAATACAACCGGTTCCTGCCCTTGGAACGCGACGGCTCGACCAGCCCAGCCTTTTCGTACGAGCGCAAGGTCTGCGCATGCAGGCCGACCATGCGAGCGGCTACGCTGATCGCGAAACAGGGCTCATCGTCTGTGATGTACTTTGCCATCTCCTATTTCCTCGACTTCCTGAGCTCAGCAAATAACTCCCGCTCGCGCGAAGTCAGGCTCGTCGGCAGCACAACCTTCACCCGAGCATAGAGATCGCCGCTGCCCTTGCCTCCGAGGTGGGGCATCCCTTTGCCTCCGAGCCGGAATGACCGGCCGTTCTGCGTCTCCTCTGGGATCTTGAGCACCACGGACTTCCCACTCGGCGTTGGTACGGTGACTTCGCCACCAAGCACGGCGTCTGCAAGAGGAACGAGGACATCGACGTAAAGGTCGTCGTCCTTGCGTTCGAAAACCTCGTGCGGCCGTACCGTCACCACCAGGTAGAGGTCGCCGCGGGGCCCGCCGCTATAACCCTGCCCACCTTCGCCGGCGATACGCACGCGCGACCCTGTCTTCACGCCTGGCGGTATCTTCACCTCGAGGCGTCGCGGGCCGGCCTCGCTTTGGATGCCCAGCAGGCGTTTGGTGCCCGCATAGGCCTCTTCCAGCGTCACTTCGACGGGTTGCTCGAGGTCTTCGCCTCGCATGGGAGGCGTCGCCGCGCCAGCGCGACCTCTCCGGCCGCGGCCGAAAAGGGAACCAAACAAGTCCCCCATGTCACCGTTACCGAGATCCTCGGTCTCAAACTGGACGCCTCCGGGGCCTGAACGCTGCTCCCAACGCCAGGTCTGAGGACCGCCGCCCGGAGCAGCCCTGCTGGCCCGAGCGTACTGGTCAGCATGCTTCCACTCGTGGCCGTACTGGTCGTACTTCTTGCGTGACTCGAGATTCGACAGCACCTCGTGCGCCTCGTTGATCTCCTTGAACTTCTCCTCCGCGCCCTTGTTGCCTGGGTTGAGATCAGGGTGGAACTGGCGGGCAAGGCGACGGTAAGCCTGGCGGATGTCCTTCTCCGCGGCATTCTTGGAGAGCCCGAGCACCTGATAGTAATCGCGCTTGGCCATCTGGCGCCCCTTACATAACGCTACAGCCAATATATCTAGTCATGCTTTACATGTCAAGTTCTCTATTGGCCTATTTAGAATGATAGTGATACAAGTAGACTCATGTATGAAACGGCTCGCCCGTCTGGGAGAGTCGACACGACTTGCGCGCCTGCCTGCCAACAGTGCAGCAGCAGAGGCGATGGCCTGCACATCTGTCGCCTCCGCGATGCTGTGCTATAGTCTCCCGGCACGCATTCCCTGGAGGACTCGATGGCCGGCATCCGCGCCTTTGGCGCCTACGTTCCCAAGTACCGTATCACCAAGGACACCAAAGGCTGGGGCCAGAGCGGCGAAAAGGCCGTCGCTAACTTTGACGAAGACAGCGTCACCATGGGCGTCGCGGCCGGTATCGAGGCCCTTCGAGGCATCGACCGCCGCGATATCGATGGCTTGATCTTCGCAACGACTACCTCTCCTTACGGCGAGAAGCAGGGTGCCGCAACCATCGCCGAGGCGCTCGATCTGCGCCACGACATCTTCACTACCGACGTGACGAATGTGCTGCGCGCAGGGACTTCCGCGCTGCGCAACGCCCTCGACGCCGTAGCGGCAAAGACAGAGCGCAACGTGCTGGTGATCGCCGCCGACATCCGCATGGCCGCGCCCAAGAGCGACACGGAGCGCAACCTTGGCGATGGCGCCGCAGCCATGCTCGTCAGCGACACCAACCTTGTCGCCACCATCGAGGGCCAGCACTCCACCTCCGAGCACATGCTCGATACCTGGCGCTCCTCAAACGATTCCTTCGTCCACACTGGCGAGGACCGCTTCATTGCCGACGAAGGCTATCTGCGCGTGATGACGGCTGCGGCCAAAGGGCTCTTGCAGAAAGCCAACCTCAAGCCTGGGGACGTCAAGAAGGCGGCGCTCGGGAGCAACAACCCGCGCATCCACGCCGAACTCACGCGAAAACTTGGACTCGAGCCCGCGCAGGTGCAGGACCCGCTGCACGGGCAGGTCGGCGGCACGGGCGCCGCCCACGCCCTGATGCTGCTCGCCGGCGCGCTCGAGGAGGCCAAGCCCGGCGAGCGCATCCTTGTAGCCGCCTACGGTGACGGCGCCGATGCGCTCCTCTTCCAGACCTCGGCAGGCGTCACGCAGCAGCCCGCGGGCAAACGCAGCCTCAAGACCCATCTGGCAGATAAGGACTCGCTGCCCGACTACGATGCGCTCTTGCAGTGGCGGCAACTCCTCGCCCGCCAGCCCGCTCGACGGCCGC
>JACQEE010000367.1 GCA_016200725.1 Chloroflexota bacterium | reverse complement strand
TGTCTCTACACGCCACGACATCCTCATTTACCTTACGTGCTGCAGACCTGAGGGCAAGAAGGGTAATGTTGCTCATGTCTCGCTCCTTTCTGCGGGACTGGTCAACAACAACACTCGTGCCGGCGGGCTGGGCAAAGCGGAACGGCGAGGGCGCGTCGGGGTCGGGTGGCGGCATGGGGAGGCGCTTCATGAAAGGGCCCATCGCTGTGGCGAAGAAGGGGTTCTTGTCCGGCGGCCCCCACGTCACGAGCGCCACACGTCCGCCCGGCTTCAGCACGCGGCGCATCTCGCGCAGTGCTTGGCCTGGCCTTGGACAGAACATGATCCCGAAGCGGCACGTGACGCGATCGAAGGACTCGTCAGGGAACGGCAGCGCCTCGGCGTCGGCCTGCTGAAACCGGACGTTCTTTAGGCGGCGCTCGTGAGCGTCAGCCTCAGCCACTGCGAGCATTTCGGTCGTCAGATCCGTGGCGACCACTTCGCCCTTCGCACCCAGGGCCGTCGCGATGGAAAGCGCCGGTTCGCCGGTCCCAGAAGCAATGTCCAGCACACGCATGCCCGGTCGCAACTGAGCCGCTTCGATGAGCACGTCCGTTGCTTCCTTCGACTGCGACGTCAGTTCGCGTCGCCATTTCCCCCATGCGCGGGCCCCCTCGGCCCAGTCCTTGCGCACCTGCTCTTTGACGCTGGCGGCCGATTCGTTCGACATCAGTAGCCTCCTGAGATCCAAAGGTTATCGTGGCTGCCAGTATCGGACCTACGCCCCTGTTGGCGCAACGCCCGGCAGGCCTCCCTCGCAGCCCTGACGTCCAGGCCGTGCGCCTGCGCGCCACCCTGCGCTACAATGCCCCATCCCTCTTTTCTTCCCCTTCCCTTTAGGGAAGGGGTAGGGGTTAGGTGTGATCACCCCCCTCCGTCGCCAGTATCTCGACATTAAGAAGCGCTTCCCCGATGTGCTTCTCCTCTTCCGCCTGGGCGACTTCTACGAGACCTTCGACGACGACGCCCGCATCGCCGCCAGCGTCCTCGGCATCGTGCTCACCTCTCGCGAGATGGGCAAGGGCGAGCGCGTCCCCATGGCCGGCATCCCCTACCACGCCGTCGACACCTACCTCGGCAAGTTGATCGCCGCTGGCCACAAGGTCGCCATCTGCGAGCAGACCTCCGACCCCGACGCGTCGAAAGGCCTCGTCGACCGCGACGTCGTCCGCGTCGTCACGCCGGGAACGGTCGTCGAACCCAATCTCCTCGACCAGAAGGCTAACAACTACCTCGCCGCGGTCGTCGTCGAGAACGGCGTCGCTGGCCTCGCCCACGTCGACATCACGACGAGCGAGTTCGCCGTCACGCAACTCGCCGTCGAAGGCCTCGCCGTCGAACTGCAGCGTCTCGCTCCCGCCGAGGTGCTCGTGCTGTCGAGTACGGAAACGCCCCCCGGCCTCGCCAACGTCGCCGTCACCAAACTCGATGCGCGCGCCTTCGACCGCGACTCCGCCCGCGAGCGCCTGCTGAAGCACTTCGGCGTCGTCACCCTCGAGGCCTACGGCTGCGACGGCCTCGATCTCGCCATCCGCGCCGCCGGTGCCGTGCTCGTCTACCTCGCCGACACGCAGAAGGCCGCCGTCGCGCAGATCACTTCGCTATCGACCTACTCCACGATCGCCTTCATGGCCCTCGACCCCCAGACGCGCCGCAATCTGGAGTTGCTCCAGGGCGGCCGCTGGGGCGCGACCGACCACTCGCTGCTTAAAGTGCTCGATACTACGAAGACCGCGATGGGCGCGCGCCTCCTGCGTCGCTGGCTCAGCCAGCCGCTCCTCACCCGCGCCGCCATCGAGCAGCGCCTCGACGCCGTGCAGTGGCTCTACGACCACCCGATCCCGCGTGGCAAGGCGATGGCCCTCGTCGCCAAGATCGCCGACCTCGAGCGCCTCTGCAACCGCGTCCGCTCCAACATCGCCGGCCCCAAGGAGGTCGTGGCGCTGCGGCGCAGCCTCGAACTCGTCCCCGGACTGCGCGCCGTCCTCGAGCCAGGTTTCTTACCCTCTCCCCACGTACGTGGGGAGAGGCACCCCGACGAAGTCGCGGGGGAGAGAGGCGTTCCCCTCGAGCCCGTCGCCTCGCGGCTGCGTCCCTGCCGCGAGACCGTCGATGTCATCGCCGCAGGGCTCGCCGACGATCCGCCCGCCGTGCTCGCCGACGGCGACGTCATCCGCGCGGGCTTCAGCGCCGAACTCGACGAACTGCGCTCTGTCACCCGCGACGCGCGTTCCTACCTCGCCAACCTCGAGCGTCGCGAGCGCGAGCGCAGCGGCATCAAGTCGCTCAAGGTCGGCTACAACCGCGTCTTCGGCTACTACATCGAGGTGAGCAACGCCAACAAGGCGCAGGTGCCCGGCGACTACGTGCGCAAGCAGACGCTCGTCGGCGGCGAGCGCTACATCACGCCTGAGTTGAAGGAGCACGAGTCCGTCGTCCTCAACGCGCAGGAGCGGATGCAGGAACTCGAGTCCTCGCTCTTCCGCCAGGTCTGCCACCAGGTAGCAGCAGGTGCCGAGCAACTCCTCACGACCGGCGCGGCCGTCGCCGAAGTGGACCTCTTCGCCGCCCTCGCCGAGGTCGCCGTGCGCAACCACTACGTGCGCCCGCAACTCAGCGACGGCGACGAACTGGAGATCGTCGCCGGCCGCCACCCCGTCGTCGAGCGCAACCTCGCCCTCGGCACCTTCGTCCCCAACGACTCCAAGATGTCCTGCGGCGACGCGCAACTCATCCTGCTCACCGGCCCCAACATGGCCGGCAAGTCAACCTACCTGCGACAGGTCGGCCTCATCGTCTTCATGGCCCAGATCGGCTCGTTTGTCCCCGCCGACTCCGTCCGCATGGGCATCGTCGACCGCATCTTCACCCGCGTCGGCCTCCAGGACGACCTTGCGACCGGCCAGTCGACCTTCATGGTGGAGATGGTGGAGACGGCGCAGATCCTCAACAACGCCACGCCGCGCTCGCTCATCATCCTCGACGAGATCGGCCGCGGCACCAGCACCTACGACGGCCTTGCCATCGCCCGCGCCGTCGCCGAGTTCATCCACAACCACCCGAAGCTGGGCGCGAAGACGCTCTTCGCCACGCACTACCACGAGTTGACCGAGTTAGCCCGCTACCTGCCTCGCGCCCGCAACTACCACGTCGCCGTCGCCGAGGAGGACGGCCGCATCGTCTTCCTCCACAAGATCGTCCCCGGCGGCGCCGACAAGTCCTACGGCGTCCACGTCGCCCAACTCGCCGGCCTCCCCAAGCCCGTCGTCTCCCGCGCGCAAGAAGTCCTCGAGTCCCTCGAACACGGTGACCCTAAAGGCATGGCGCAGCGCGCCCGCGCCTCCCGCCCGGCCCCGTCCCGCGAGCAACTCGCCCTCTTCCCCCGCCGCGGGGACGTGCTGCTCGACCTGCTGAAACTGGACGTGGCGTCGCTGACGCCGCTCGAGGCGATCACCAAGTTATTCGAGCTGCAGGAGAAGGCGAAGAAGGAAGGGGTGTAGCCCTCAGGAATGGAACCTATTTGGAGGAAGAATCATCCATGACATTCTTTCGTCCCGAGCAACTGAGACAACTCCGAGCTGATATGCGCGCCCAGGATGAAGACCGCGACCCTTTCCGGGAGCATATCTGGCTCTTGCAACAGGCAACCCAAAATCCTCCTGGTTCACGCGCACCTTGGGTTACCTCTTTTTCAGACTGGATTTTTGACCTTTGCGTGCCTTCGCGGCCTACGTCCGCGTTGGCGGTAGGTAAGCGAGGAGAGCGCGAAATTCGAGCGGCGTTTCGGCAAAGACGCAGAGGTTTGGAACGGCCACGCAGCCTTTTGAATGGGGAGTGGAAGCTCATTTTCGAGGATCCTCTCCAGGATGCTCCTTCTCCTGAAGGGCGTGGCGCGAAGAAGATTTCATCTTTGAAGGTGGGCGAGTCTCCATTTTGGGGAATCCCGGATCTTGTCTATCGAAACATTAACACTGGGGAAATCCTGATTATCGATCGGAAGATTAGCCGCGCGAACGTGCCCGACTATGGATGGCCCAATCTTAAGGTCCAACTCTGGTGTTACAGTTGGATCGACGACTGGATAGACGCAAACGAGGTCCACTTGGCTGGCGAGATTTGGATCGAAAAAGGATTTGAGTTCGTTCAGTCGCCGACTCGTCCGCCTCAATGGAGGCGTGGCAACATGAAGTTTCAACGAGAATGCCTTGAACTATTCGAGGCGTACGGTGGCACTTTCAAGAAAATGCGCCCTTCCCGACGAGACCCCAGGTAACAGGTATGAAGTGTGCTATTTGCGGGCATGGGATAAAACCAGGAAAGACAAGTGTGCTTCTCACGCGCGGTGAGATAACCCTTGTCGTTAAGGGCGTGCCGGCTCGCATCTGCTCCAATTGCGGCGAAGAGTATGTCGACGAAGAGGCGACCCGCATGCTTCGCATTGCCGCCGACGAAGCCGAGAAGGCGGGCGTGCAGGTAGATGTGCGGGAGTACGCGACTGCCTGAGGCGTCCCCTCTGCTACAATCGCCCTATCATGCCCATCCGGCCTCTCCCCCCTGAAGTGGTGGCCCGCATCGCCGCCGGGGAAGTCGTCGAGCGCCCCGTTTCCGTCGCCAAGGAACTCATCGAGAACTCCCTCGACGCCGGCGCCTCCCACATCGACGTCGAGGTGCAGGCGGGCGGCATCGGCCTCCTCCGCGTCGTCGACGACGGCGTCGGTATCCCCGCGAGCGAGTTGTCGCTCGCCTTCGAGCGCCACGCGACCAGCAAGTTGAGTCACGACGCCGACCTCGAGCGCATCGCCACGCTGGGCTTCCGCGGCGAAGCCCTCGCCAGCATCGCCTCCGTCGCCGACGTCACGCTCGTCACGCGCACCCACGACGCCGACGCCGGCTCGTTCATGCGCGTCGCCAATGGCGAGTGCCTCGAGCAGGGAACGCGCGGCGCGCCGCCGGGAACGTCTGTCACCGTGCGCAATCTCTTCCGCGACGTCCCCGCGCGCCACAAGTTCCTCAAGTCCAACTCCGCGGAGACGACGCGCATCACCGTCCTCGTCAGCCACTACGCCCTCGCCTTCTCCGGCGTGCGCTTCAGCCTCACCGTCGATGGCAAACGCATCTTCGCCTCGCAAGGCACCGGCGACGTGCGCGAAGCGATCGGCCAGTTGTATGGCCTCGACGTCGCCGAGGCAGTGCTCGACGTCGCCTACACCGAGGCCATCGGCGGCGTCGACATCGGTGTCACCGGCATGGCCAGCCCGCCCGCGATCACTCGAGCCAACCGCGCCTACATGACCCTCTTCGTTAACCACCGCCTCATCCAGCACCGCTCGCTCACCTTCGCCATCCTCGACGCCTACCAGGGCCTGCTGCCCGGTGGCCGCTACCCCATCGCTGTCCTCGACATAACCATCGATCCCTCCGAGACCGACGTGAACGTTCACCCCACGAAGGCCGAAGTCCGCTTCCGCGACGAAGGCATCGTCTTCGCCGCCGTCCACCGCGCCCTCCGCCAGCGCCTCCTCGCCGCCGGCATCGCCCGTCCCGTCTCTCCCGCCTTCGCCGCTTCCAACCAATCCCCCTCCCCCTCGACGGGGGATGGCAGGGGTGAGGGTGAAACCCTCCGCATACAGCCAGCGCCCGCAGGGGCAAGCGACGCCCCGAGCACGGTAGGGGCGCGATTCATCGCGCCCACTCCCCCTGGCGCAACCAACGACACTCCCGTAGGTGCTGACCCCCCGAACGGTACAGTAGGGGCGGATTTCAAATCCGCCCCCGCCCCTTCGCAAAGTACCCTCCGCGTCCCCATCCTCCGCGTCCTCGGCCAGCTCAAGACCACCTTCATCGTCGCCGAAGGCCCCGACGGCATGTACCTCATCGATCAGCACACCGCCCACGAGCGCGTCCTCTTCGACGAACTCCGCCGTGCCAAGCGCGACGGCGCTCCCATGTCGCAGGGCCTCCTCGATCCGGTGACGGTGACGCTCACGCCGCTCCAAGAGAAGACGCTCCACGAACAGTCCTCCGTCCTCGCGGCCTACGGCTTCGACGTCGAGCCCTTCGGCGAGCGCACCGCCCTCCTGCGCGCCCTCCCGCCGCTCCTGCGACGCCTCGCCCCTGCGAAAGCGCTCCTCGACACCCTCGACTACATCCTCAGCGACGACCTCCGCGGCTACGATTGGGAAGACCGCGCCCTCGCAACCATCGCCTGCCACGCCGCCGTCCGCGCCGGCCAGGAGTTGTCCCTCCCCGAGATGCGCGAAATGGTCCGCCTCCTCGAGTCCGCCGACAACCCCCACGCCTGCCCCCACGGCCGCCCCGTCATGGTCCACATGACCAACGCCCAACTCGAAAAAGAGTTCTCCCGCCGGTGACTCCCCTCGTCGTCCTGAACGCGTCCTCGCCGAAGGGCCCGCCCGCTTCGTCATCCTTGGCCCGTCTTCGGGCCGAGGATCTGGGGTGGGGTGGTCTTCCCGCGCCCCGCGAGGCAATCGCCAATCCCCTTCCCCCGTCCTCGGGGGAAGGTAGGGATGGAGGCCCGTGGGCGGTGTGTGGGTGGTCCCTATGACCCCTCGCCGCGCACCACGCCACGGACGCTCGCAACCAACTCATCCCTCTCTCCCCGCTCCGGGGAGAGAGCCGGAGAGAGGGGTGCAGCGCGCCCTCCTCGTCTGGTATCGCCGCAGCCACCGCGATCTCCCCTGGCGACACACTCGCGACCCCTACGCCATCCTCGTCTCCGAGGTAATGCTCCAGCAGACGCAGGCCGGCCGCGTCGCGCCCAAGTTCCTCGAGTTCCTCCAGCGCTTCCCCGACTTCGACGCCCTCGCCGCAGCGCCCCCGGCCGACGTCATCCGCGCCTGGTCGCCCCTCGGCTACAACCGCCGCGCCGTCCGCCTCCAGCGCATCGCCCAGCGAGTCGTCGCCAACGGCGGCCATCTCTCTAACACCGTCGAAGGCCTCCGCTCCCTCGATGGCATCGGCGACTACACCGCCGCTGCCGTCGCCTGCTTCGCCTTCGGCCGCGCCGCCGCCGTCGTCGACACCAACGTCCGCCGCGTCCTCACCCGCGCCTTCGTCCTCTCTCCCCCTTCCCTCTCAGGGAAGGGGTTAGGGGTTAGGTTGGTCGCCTCCCTAGCCCAGGACCTCATCCCTCCCAACGACCCCTACGACTGGAACCAGGCCATCATGGAACTCGGCGCCACCGTCTGCCTCGCCCGCGCCCCGCGCTGCCCCGTCTGCCCCATCCGCACGTGGTGCGCCAGCGCCGACACCCTCGCCAGCGCCACGTCGACTCACTCCCTCTCCAGCTCTGCTGGAGTCCCAGGCGAAGCCCTGAGTCCGCGAAGGGGACCCCTGGCTGCGCCAGGGAGGGTGAGGCGCATCGCCGAAACGCGCGCGCCCTACCGCGTCGAGTCTCCCTTCAAAGGCTCCGGCCGCTACTACCGTGGCCGCATCGTCGACCGCCTCCGCGCCCTCTCAGACGGCAACGCCCTCTCCCTCGTTGCGTTGGGCACCGCGATCAAGCCAGGCTTCGGCGACGCCGACCTACCGTGGCTGCATGGACTGGTCAAGGGACTCGAGCGCGATGGGCTGGCGCGTCTGCGTGACGACCGCGTCTCGCTCCCCTAGAGCGAAACCCGGTTGATGCCAGGGATGCGATCAAAGTGCTTGTCGAAACTGGCAATCTGCGAAATCTTCAGGCGGCGCATAACCACAGCATGATGCGCATCCGCGAACGGGATATTGCGCTCGACGTAGAGATCAAACACCTCGCGCAATTGTCTCTTGCCAGGTAAGTGCACGCCCGGAAGTTCCAGGAGCGGAAGTAGGTCTTGCTGGATTTTTCGTTTCGCCTGGCCTTGCCGTCTCTCCAGGTTGAAAACGGTTTCGAAGACCACGGTATCCGAGAGCGTTGCCACCACCTGCCCTTCCTCAATCCGTTTGAGAAAGACAGTGGCCTTGGGCGAACGCACTGGGTCGTCATTCAGAAAGTGGCGTAGCAGGATGCTCGTGTCGATGAAGACCGTCGGCCGCATTAGCGTGATCGCTCTTCAGCAGCCTCGGCAATCAACGCCTCGGTAATCTCACGCTCACGCTCCGCACTCACGAGGGGCGCCTTCGCACGCATGCTGCCCGCAGTCCGCTCCACCACGCTCTTGCCCTTCTGCAGCCGCACCCGCTTCTTGTCAAACAGGAACACGACCTTGTCGCCCCGCTGGAGCCCAAGCGAGCGCCGTACCTCTACGGGAACGGTGATTTGCCCTTTGCGCGTAACGACCGTCGCTACCTGTCTCATGGCAACCTCACGTAGTGCTATTTCTTCAAGGTAGTACTAGTATACATAGGTAGTGCAAATACGGCTAGCCGAGGCTCTTTCCCGCCCACTCCCCCGCCATCCCCCTCAGCCTCCCCCAGTGGTCGTCCACCCGCTCTCGCTCCGCCACCGTCAACTCCGCATACGCCTTCTCGAACGGTGGCACCACCCACAGCGAGAATGCCCAGAAGCCCGCGATCACCTTCGACGCCGCGTACTGCTCCGCGATCCGCCCGCGCCCACTCTCCGCGCTCCACGACGCGAGCACTCGCTCTCCATCCGCCACCGCCACCGCCTCCCGCCAGTACGCGACGCGCTCCTCGCCTCGATACGACTTCATCAGCGCCAGCAGCGCCTCGATGCGCTCCCTATCCCCGGCCTTCGCCCCCGCGAAGCGACCCGTTCGTAGCGCATCCCACCGCTCGCCGAGCGACGGGATGACGAGCCCGCCGTCGCTCGCGATGGCCATCACCCCCGACGCCTTCGCCCACGCGACCGCCTTCGCTCCAGCTATCGCCTCGTGCGACCCCTCCTCCTCCGCCGTCTCCACCCTCACCCCGATGTCCTGCGGCCGCACCAACTCCACCCCCAATCCGTCAAGCAGCCAGCGCAACTTCTCCTGCTTCGCCGGATTCGTCGTCGCCAGCAGAACCTTCCGTCGCTTGGGTTGGTGTTTCGACAAACGAATCGCCCCTCACGAATGCTCGTCTTCTGTAGGGGCGCATTTCAAATGCGCCCGTCGCCCGTTCCTCCCCTTCCCTCCCAGGGAAGGGGTAGGGGTTAGGTTGCCTTCTCCGCCTCCGCCTTCAGCGCCGCGAGAAACTTCTGCGACGCCTCGCGCAACCGCTCCACATCGCTCTGGTACTTCGACCGTAGCGCCGCGACGAGGTCGAATGGCGAGAACCCCGGCGCGTGCCCGCCTGCCACCGTCCGCAGCGTCACCTTCGTCGACGTGCCATCCTCCGCGAGCGCCACTCGCTGCTGCGCCATGACGCCGCCGCCCCGGACATCCCACACCACGCCGCGACGTGTCGCTACATCCGTCACCGTCGCCTTCACCCTCGATGACGGCCACCACGGCCTCGCGTCGAACTCGAATCGAAACCCTTGCTCCCACGGCGTCCCCTTCCCTGCGCGCGCCTTCCTGCACCCCGGCACCCACCGCGGCCATCCCTGCAGTTCCGTCACCACGCGCCACACCTTCGCCGCGTCGGCCTGCACCACCACCGACTCCTCGACGATCAGCGATGCCCTGTGAATCACCGTCATGGCCCTCAGTATACCGAGGGACGCGCAGGCTGCTGCGAGGAGTTGCTGAGAACGGGAGCTCACCTCTCACCCTCCTGGCTGCGCCAGGAGCCCTCTCCCACAAGGGGAGAGGGAAGAGCAAACC
>JACQEE010000361.1 GCA_016200725.1 Chloroflexota bacterium | reverse complement strand
TTGCCGTTGTGGATGGCTTGCGGGTGTTGGAGGCCTTGCTGCGTCGTGCGGAAGGGCTCGGCGGCGCAGTCGTTCTCTATGAAAATCTTCATCCACTCGTCGCGTGTCTTCGTCTGGATGCGCTCGAGCACGACGCGGTGGAAGGCCGACTCGTCGTCCAGATTGGCATACTTCGGCACGTCGGCGAAACGCGGCTCCTTGAGCCTCGGCTGGAGCTCTGTGACGCGCAGGAAGTTGCGCAGCGTGTCGACGGTGAGGTTCGCGAACTGGAGCCAGTGTCCGTCCTTCGAGCGAGCTGTCATGTAAGGGGGAATGCCGCCGCCAGGGTAGCCGCGACGTATCACCTCGCCGGTCTGCTCGGCGAGTTGGTACGTCAAGAACCCCATGAGGTCGTAGCAGGTGAGCGCCTGGAGCAGCGTCGTCTCGACCTTCTGCCCCTTGCCGCACGCCTGGCGCACGACCAGCGCGGCGAGCGTGCCCTGGATGGCAAGCATGGCCGCGCAGTACGAGAGCAGCGGCTGCGAGGAGTAGATCGGCCCGTCGGCCTTGGGCGGGTACATGCCCCAGAACATATCCGTGCGGCCCGTCTTCGCGTGCACCTCGTGCTCGTAGGCGCGGCGCTGCGCGAGCGGGCCTCTGGGGCCGTAGCCGGTGATGCCGCAGTAGACGAGGCCAGGGTTGCCTTTCGCGAGGTCGCTGTACCCGACGCCGAGGCGATCGGCGACGCCGGGGCGCCAGGACTCGACGACGACGTCGGCCTGCGCTGCGAGTTTGCGCGCCTCGTCGCGCTCCGCGGGGCGCTTGAGGTCGAGCAGGACACTCTTCTTGCCGCGCAGCCACATCGGCCAGGCGTAGTGTTTGCGCACCGGATCGCCGCCGGGCGGCTCGATGTGGATGACCTCGGCGCCGGCGTCGGCGAGCACCATCGTCGCCAGCGCGCCGGGATACGAATGGGTGAAGTCAACGACGCGCAGGCCGTCGCATGGTCGCGGCATAAGTCCTCCGGTGAGCCCGTTCATGGTTCGACAGGCTCACCACGAACGGAGCGGTCGTGGCGGATGGCGGAAAGGATAGGGTGCAGGGAGGCGAGGGTCAAGGGTGGAGACTAGGACGCTACCCTGCGCTTCCGGCGCGGTGATCCGGCTCTTTCCTTGGGCCTGTCTGCCTTGACCCTTTCCTTGACCCACATGCGTATCAGGGTGCTTGGTCCGATGCCTTTATCCCGCGCCTGTCGATTCACTGCGTTGAGCGTGGGTGAGTCAAGGCGCACCGTCACGCCCTTCTCAAGCCGCACTGGTCTGAAGGTAAAGTAGTCAGTGAGGTCATGGGTATCCCAGAACTCAGCCTCTTCCTCATATGATTTGAAATGCGGTATCGGCTTCTTGGTGGTCATAACTGTCCTCCACTCCGCATCTGTTGCGCGTATTCGAACCGCTCTTGCCTGCTAGCATCTCGGGCGGTGATCATATAGTAGACACCGTCTCCGAGTTCGTGCAGGACAACCGCGATCACCCTTCCAGACTGTGCCACGCCAACGACACCAGTCCTCCCGCCGTAAGCATCCGTCGGAGTGCACGGCCCTTCAACGACCTCTTCCACTTCCTCTTTCGTGACGTTGTGATGGGCGATGTGCGCGGCGTTGCGCTCGTCCCAGTGGAGCCGTTCGATGTCCATTGCCTGTATGCTTTTGTACTACAAAACAGCACGATGGTCAATGGCAGGCGAATGGCAAGGGCATTGGTGCTATCATGGCCCGGCGATGCCACAGACGCCCATCGACCTCGATCACTTCTCACGACGGCTCGCGTCGCGCCAGCGCAAGCCGATCCCGATCGATGTGCGGCCGCGAGCGGCGGTGTTGATCGCGCTGTACGGGCCAGGCCCCGACTATCGTGTCCTGTACACCGTGCGGACGCACCACGTCGAACACCACAAGGGCGAGATTTCGTTCCCCGGTGGCGGTCGCGACCCCGAGGACGGGTCTGAGGTGCATACGGCGCTGCGCGAAGGCCACGAGGAGATCGGCGTCGTTCCCAGCGATGTGCAGGTCGTTGGTCTGCTCGACGACATGGTGACGCGAACGAACTTCGTCGTCACGCCGATCGTGGGACGGCTCGCGAGGCATCCGTACCCGTTTGTCCACGCGCCGCTCGAGGTGGCCGAGATCCTCGAGGTGCCGCTGTCGCATCTGCAGGACGCGGCGAACTACACCACCCACCCCCAACTTCCACCCGATCGCCAGCCGTCGTTCCCCTCATACCGCTTCGGGGAACACATCATCTTCGGCGCCACGGCGCGGATGACGGGGCACTTCCTCGCGCTGCTGCAAGA
>JACQEE010000371.1 GCA_016200725.1 Chloroflexota bacterium | reverse complement strand
TGCTGCTGACTAAAGAAAGCCCCCGGGTCTACGTCCCCAGGGGCTTTGCTTTCATCTCTGATAGCATCACCTAGTTCATGTGGTACAACTTCGCGACGTTCCCAGCCAGAATGTGGTGCAACTCAGCGGGCGGCACGCTGGCGAACTGCTCGGCGATCAACTTCCTCGAGTTCGGCCACGACGTGTCCGAGTGCGGGTAGTCCGACGACCACATGATGTTGCCCAGGCCGATGATATTGCGCATCGGCGCGGCGCCAATGTCGCGCACGAAGGTCATGTAAACGTGGTCCTTGAAGAAGGCGCTGGGCATCTTGCCCGACTTCAACTGCGTCCCGGCCCAGAAGCGGTGCCGGTTGTAGGCATGGTCCATGCGCTCCATCAGGTTCGGCGCCCACGATACGTCGTTTTCAACGGACACGAGGCGCAACTTCGGAAAGCGCTCGAACACGCCGGAGAAGATCATCGCCGAGATCGACGTCTGGATCTGCATCGTCGCCACGCTGTACGTGACGCACCAGTCGTTCACGCTCACCGCGCTCACCGGCGCGGCGAAGGTGTGCAGGCTCACCGGCAGCCCGGCGTCCGATGCCGCCTGCCAGATCGGATCGTAGTGCTTCGTGCTGAACGGCATGTTCGGGTTCGGCGCCGCGGGAATCATGATGCCGCGCAGCCCGCGCTTCGCCGACCGCTCGACTTCCTTCACGGCCTCGTCAACGGGGTCGGTGTTGATCACGCCGATGCCCACGTACTTCTCCGGCCCGACCTTCACGAAGTCGACCAGCCAGTCGTTGTAGGCGCGGAAGAGTGCCATCATCACCGCCGCGTCGGGCGCACGGTAGAGCGACATGCCCACCGTCGGGTAGATGACCTCCGCGTCGACGCCATCCATCGCCATGTCTTTGAGCCGCGCGATAGGGTCGTAGGTCCCTGGCCGGATGTCCGAGTAGTTGCCGCGCAACTTCACGTCCTCGGCCTTCTTGCCCGCCGACGCGCCCATGCCCGGCGAACTTCCCAGCCCCCAGTCGGCCACGATCACGTCGTCGTCGCCCTGCTTCACGAGTCGCGGCGCCTGGCTGAGGTACTTCTTCTCCGTGTACTTCTGCCACAAGTCGCCCGGCTCGAACACGTGCGAGTCCGCGCTGATCAGGTTGTACTTCGTCGCCATCGCCGCCTCCTTGGGCCACCGTTCGTGGTAAGCCTGTCGAACCACTCCCGGCCTCGATTTGGCCGCATTCTAGCACGTCTACTGGCGCGGTACGCCTGCCAACCGGGCGAACTCAGCGCCCCAGAAGTGCAGGCCGCTCAGGATCGGTCCTCCTGCCATCTGGCCGAGGCCGCACAGTGACGCTGCGCCCGTCACGTCGACTAGATAGCGCAGGTTGTCGAGGGCGTTCGGCGACCCCTTGCCGCCGATTAGGCGGTCGAGCGCCTCCACCATGCGCGGCGTCCCCTCGCGACACGGCGTGCACTTGCCGCACGACTCCGCGGCGTTATACGCGGCGAGTTGCCGCACCACCTGTGCGATGGAAATCGAGTCGTCGAGGACTACCAGGCCGCCCGAGCCCAGCACCGCGCCGCTTTCGTGCAGTTTCCCCGGCCCTATCGCTACGTCCAGCGCCGACTCTGGCAGTAGCCCGCCCGATGGCCCGCCGGCCACGACGCCAACGATGCGCCTGCCCGGCAGCGCACCACCGCCGATGCCGTACACGATCTCGCGGAGCGTCATGCCCATCGGCACCTCGACGAGTCCTGGCCACTGAACGGAGCCGCTCAGCGACACGAGTTTCGTCCCGCTCGAGCCTTTGCCGATTGCCATAAACGCATCCGCGCCGTTGGCCATGATCCACGCCACATTGCAGAGCGTCTCGACGTTGTTGATGACCGTGGGCCGCTTCCACAGCCCAGCCTCGGTGGGGAACGGCGGCCGCAGCCGTGGCACGCGTCGCTTCCCCTCAATGGTGTTCAGCAGCGTCGTCTCTTCGCCGCACACATAGCCGCCCGCGCCGCGCCGCACCTCCGCCTCGAAGGCAAAGCCGCTTCCGAGCACATCCTTGCCCAGCAGACCGTGTTCGTATGCCTGGGCTACCGCGCGCTCAATGCGCTCCGCCGAGAGGTCGGCCTCCGCGTTGACATAAATGAAGCCCTTCGCAGCGTTCGAGGCATACCCCGCGATGACTAGCCCTTCGATCAGCCGGTGCGGGTCGCCCTCGAGCAGATGGCGGTCCTTGTAAGCCCCGGGCTCGCCCTCCTCTGCGTTGACCACGACGTAGCGGGGCTCCTTGGCGACCGCTCGTGCGCCCTGCCACTTTCGCGCCGCCGGGAAGTAGGCGCCGCCGCGACCGCGCAGGTCGGCGCGCAGCACCTCATCGATGACCTGCTCCGGCGACATCGCCAGCGCCTTGTCGAGCCCCGCGTATCCGTCGCGCGCCAGGTAGTCGTCGATGCTCTCCGCATCCGCCGTCCCGCAGTCCGCGAGCAGCACGCGCCGCTGCAATTGCTGATTCCCTGAGCGAAGCGAAGGGTCTATCTTACCGGCAGAAGTAGCCTTTGCGGGCAGGGCCATCCGTCGTGCCTGCTCAGGTGTCACCCGCTCCCGCTCGACCCAGCCGCCGTTCGAGAGTTCGAAGCGGATGTGCGGTGCTAGGTAACATGCGCCATCGCATCCGGCTGCGACGATCTCTGCCTTCCCTCGCCACCGCTTGCGTAGCGCCTCGAGCACCTCGCCGCTGCCAACCGCCCGCGCGCAGTGCCCGTCCTGCACCACGACGCGCATCTTCCCGGCGAAGCGCTCGGTCTGCCGCCGCTGGGCCGTCGCTTTCAACACGCTATACGTTGGACTCGCCATCGCGATGGACGCGCTATCGCCGTCGCCTGTTTGCCCGGCGATTCGGACGCTTCGAGAGCTTAGCCACGCGCCTGTGGCCCTTGGTCTTGACCACCCGAGACGTTATGCGGCGACGCGCGCTTGCCTTCGTGGCGCGAGTAACCGTCCTCTGCCCTCTTCGTTTCGCTCTCGGAGCCTGACGCTTCTTCTCATTCCCGTACGGTAGTGCACCGTCAGGCCGCGCAGTGAAGGCTTCGATGATCAGGCCGTCCGGGTCCTCGAACAGAAACATCGTTTTCTCTTCGGAAGGATAGAACGCGCCGTGTGTATGCCGCCGCACCTTCACGCCCTTGGCCTCGAGTTCCCGCATCGTCTTCTCCGCGTCGTCGACGCCGAGGGTCATGTGCGAGAAGCCCAACAGGTTGACCCGCGGCGTGATGGCGTGTGGCGGGCTCGCGGGCCGCTTGTAGTGGATCAACTCCAGCCGGTAGCCGTTCTGCGTCATCAGCCATGTCGTGAACTCCGAGTCGCCGACGTCCATGACGCCGCTCGGCCCTGGCCCGCTCCAATCGAGCACCTTCTCGGTCTTGAAGCCCAGAACGTCTTCGTAAAACGGTATCGACTTCGCCGGGTCCGAGATGCAGATCGATATATGCAGGAACCGATTGATGGCCATCGCAGCCTCCTTGTCTAACTTCTCATCTTGAACGAGTCTTGGCACTCTTTGGCGTCGCCCCGCACAGCCGCCGCATCTTCGCCCCATCGAGGCGTCCATGCCAGCGACCGTCCACCTGCGCGACCGGCGCCAGCGCGCACATGAACGCGCACGCCGTCTCCTCGAGCGTGGCCGCACCATTCGCTGCCGTCTCGCCCGTCGCGACGCCGAGGGTCTCCCTCGAGGCATCGAGCACCTGCAACGCGCCGTTCAGCGCACACGATAACCCGGTGCACACCCGTACGAAGCGCTCGCCTGGCTTCGCTATGCGCAACTCGGAGTAACTCGTCGCTGCGCCATAGACCTCGCTCGCGGGGATGTGCAGATGCCAGCCGACGACTTGCAGCGCCCACTCGGGCAGATGCCCGACCTCATGCTGGACGTAGTGGAGCGACGGCAACAGGTATGTCCGCTCGCGCGGAAACCGCTCGATCAGTTGCTGACGCAGTTCCCGTTGTTGCATAACCGCCGCTTTTGTCATGCTGAGTCCGTCTGCGGACTCAGCATCTGGGAGGGGGTGGGGTCTCGCGACCGCCGCGCGCTCACGCCCGTTTCGCGTAGTGCTCTCGCACCTTCGAGAAATCCCAACTCGTGACCTTGTCCAAACTGATCCGCAGCATGACGCGGTCGCCGCGGTCTAGCCGCTTCGACCGGCTCTCGTGGAACCATGCTGGCATGCTCTCCATGCCATCGCCGATGCGCGCAGTCTTCGCATCGCGCTCCACATCCACCTTGGTCTTCTCCACGGGATCGTCCACCTTCGTCGCGCGACCCTGCACCATCACGCCGCGCAGTTGCAGGTACTGCTCGCCCGCCTCGACGAGCGCGCACACGCGATTGTCGTGCAGGATGTTCTTGTACTTGAAACTCTTCGCCTGGATGTTCACATAGATGGCGTCGCCCGTGTAGAAAAACCACAGCGCGTGCGACACCGGCGCGCCGTCCTTCTTCACCGTCGAGAGGATCAGCGTGCGCTGATTGTGGAGAAACTCGTCAATCTCTTGTGGTGTCATTGCGGTAGCCATCCCTGTTATCTCCAAAGAAGAAAAGTTCTTGTCTTTGTGCGCTTTGTGGTCTTTGTGGTTAGTCCCTCTTCTCCCCCAGCACCCGCT
>JACQEE010000370.1 GCA_016200725.1 Chloroflexota bacterium | reverse complement strand
CTGCTGCATCATCTGGCTGAGGTCTTTGAGCATGTCCTTCATGGCCTGCATCTGCTCGGGCGTGATGCCCTTCATCGCCTGCTGCATGTCCTTGAAGTACTGCTCCATCATGCGCTGCTTGAGTTGCTCCATCAGTTCTTCGAACTTGCGGCGCGCCTCGGGATCCATGAAGTCGTACTGGCTGAGTTCCTTGATCTGGCCGGCGGGCTCTTCGGGCAGTTGATCGAGAGTGTCGCGGCGCTTGTTGGCGAGGTTCTGCATCGTCTGGAGCGCCTTGCCCTGCTCGGGCTGCTGAGCGGCGCGCTTCCGCGCTTCGTCCATGCGCTTGTCGATGCCCTCGCGCTCGGTCTTGACGATGTCCTCGAGTTTTTCCTTGATGCCGTCGAGGACGGAGCCCATGTCGTATTTGTCGAGTTGCTGCTGGCGGCGCTGCTTGAGGCGCTCCATCATGTCGCGGACGCCCATGGTGCGCTGCTGGCCGTCGCGGCGCTTCATGCCGCGCTGCATGAGGCGGTTGAGGGCGCGCGCGACGCTGCCATCGTTGAAGAGGTCGTTGGAGATTTCGTCCATGACCTCGTCGGCGTGGAGGTCGAACGGCTCCTGGCTGCCGTCCCACGCGCCGTAGCGATAGCGATAGGTCATCGGATCCCTCTGGCGGCCGCATCGGGCCGCGATGTTCGCATCATACCGCCAGTGCAGGAGGCGAGCAAGGAGCGGGGCACCACCGACCAGTCCGTGGTTCGACAGGCTCACCACGAACGGGTCTTGCGTTGTACACTTGCGGCAATTCTGCTCGATAGCCAGAGAGCACGATGAATTACGCGTCGCGGGATGGGGTGAAGATTGCGTATGCGGAGGAGGGGCGGGGGAGATGGACTATGGGGAAATCTCGACGGCTCGCGGGGCTAGCAGGCCTCGCCGCCGCGCTCGTGCTCGCTTCATGCTCCGCGTCCGAGCCAGCCTCGACGGCTGCGCCGTCGCCAACCGCGACCAACGCTCCGGCCATCGCGCCAACAACAACACTCGCACCCGTTGTGGCGACGCCAACGGTGACCAGCGTCCCGGCCATCGCACCAACCGCAACGTCCGCGCCTGTTGCGGCGACAGCGACGACGAGACCCACCGCACAGCCAACAGTCGCACCCAGCCCCCAACCCACGGCGCAGGGTGACCCCGTCGCGATCCTTCGCCAGCACTACGACGCGATGAACCGAGGCGATGCCACCGGGGCTGGGGCCGTTTTCGCGGACACCGCCGAGGCGTCGATGCCGTGGCTCGTGCGCCCGGGCGTGCCCTGCTGCCGTGGCCAGGCCGAGATCCGTAGCGCGATCCAGGCCAGCGTGAGAGAAAATGCGCGCTTCGCCGTTACCGCCATCGCCCCGAGCGGGAGCGGGTCCGAGGTCAAAGCGTCCGTCGAGGTGCGCAGCAACCTGACGTCCGACTTCAGATTCGTGCGGGCGATCCTGGCCGTAACTGCCCGTTTCTCAGGCAACAAGATCGTTTTGCTCGACCAGCAATTCGACCTCGCCGATCCTGTAACTGCGAGGGTCGCGCGCTACAAGCCCCTGGTGGAAGCGGTGAACGCCCCGCCGACACCCACGCCCACGCCCGGAGGAAAGCCCTTTGTGCCAGCGTGGCGACCAATCGCGACGCCGCCCAACGGAGACCTCCCAAACACGGAGTGGATCGAGCTCGACGCACCGGGCAACTTCAAGCTGCTCGCCGCGGTGCAACGGCCAGTCGGGCCCGGCCCCTTCCCTGTCGTCGTTCTATTGCACGGTGGAGGCGGCCTGAATAAATCCGTCGTTCGCAACTTTCAGAGCGGGGGCTATGTTGCTGCGGGCTTCATGACCGTCATCGGGTGCTGGTTCGACGGCGACAATCCGCTCAATCCCCCTGCCCCGGACCTCATACGCTGCCCGAACGGGCCGCCGTATGAGATCTCCTACATCAACAAGGTCAGGTATGCCGATGCCCTCGTGCAGACCGCGCGGATCCTACCCGGCGCGGATGCTCGCCACGTTGGAGTCTATGGCTCATCCCAAGGAGCGGGAGAGGCGGTCCTTTTGGCGTCGACCGGAACCCAGGTGCAGGCAGTGGTCTCCGACTCGGGGCCGTATGCCCAGGGGTTCGCCCGCGGCGATACGCCCCCGATCCAGGTCGTGCAGAACCTGAGCGCTCCCCTGCTGATCCTCCACGGCGCAGCGGCCGGCAGCACCGAGGATAGCCGAGCGGTGGTCCAGGATGCGTATGACTATGAAGCGGCTCTCAAAGCGCTCAAAAAGCCGTATGAGGCAGTCTATTACCCAGGAGTAGCACACGACCCAGGCCCTAGCGGAGATCCATCCTCACGCGATGATGCGCGGGCCCGCACGATCGCCTTCTTCAAGAAGTACCTCATAACGCCTTAGAGGCGCCGTTGCAGCCGCATCCGGAAGAATGCTCCTGTAGACTTGGGCCGAGGTGCCGCATGAATTACGCGTCGCGGGATGGGGTGAAGATTGCGTATGCGGAGGAGGGGCGGGGGAAGCCGGCGGTGGTGCTGGTGCATGGGTGGGCGTGCAACCACCGGCACCTCGATCCGCAGTTCGCGCACCTGAGCAAGCGGCACCGGACGATCGCGGTGGATCTGCGCGGGCATGGGGAGAGCGAGAAGCCGCAGCAGGACTACACCATCGAGGGGCACGCCAACGATCTGGCGTGGCTGTGCCGCGGCCTCGACCTGCCGGCGGTCGTGATCATCGGGCACAGCATGGGCGGACAGGTCGCGCTGGAGTTCGCGGCGTCGTATCCCGGACAGACGGCGGCGATGGTGGCGCTGGACTCGCTGCTGGCGGTGCAGCCGGGGCAGCGCGATGCGTTGGTGAAACTCGGCGAGGCGATGAAGTCGCCGGGGTACAAGGACATCCTGCGCGACTCGATCAGCCAGGCCTTCCATCCGGCGGACGACTCCAAGCGGAGGGCGTCGCTCATCGAGGACATGCTGCGCACGCCGCAACACGTCATCGCGGCGGAGATGCGGGCGATAGCGACGCACGACATCAACGGGGCGACGAAGCGCGTGAAGTCGCCACTGCTGTTCATCCACGCGGGGAACACCACGACAGACCTCGCGATGCTCAGAGAACTCGCGCCGCAAGCCGTCGTCGGTGCAACAGTGGGCGCGGGCCACTGGCACAACCTCGAGGTGCCGGAGCAGGTGAATGCGATGATCGATAGGTTTATGGCGATCGAGGGGCTGGGGATAGATCCTTCGCGGACTCAGGACAGGCTCTAACCCCTGACCCTTTCCCTCTCAGGGAAGGGGAAGAGAATCTGGAGCGCAGTTTGCAGCAGTGGCTCGCGTGTCACCTGACACGTGGGGCGCAGGAAGACCTCACCCCAGCTCCTCGGCCCGAAGACGGGCCAAGGACGACGAGGAAGAAGAGCGCACGAGGGGTAGTTGCTTAGTGCGAGATCCTGGGGCGGGACGCCCCAGGAT
>JACQEE010000369.1 GCA_016200725.1 Chloroflexota bacterium | reverse complement strand
CAAGATCGAGGCGGCACGGCTGCTTGTCTACCAGGCGGCGGGCAAGAAGGATGCGGGCGAGCGCTGCGACCTCGAAGCGGGCATGGCCAAGTTGTTCGCCAGCGAGGTCTGCGCAGAGGTCACGATGGAGGCGTTGCGCGTCCACGGCGGCGTGGGCTACTTCAAGGAGCACGTCGTCGAGCGCTACTACCGCGATGCGCCGCTGATGATCATCGGCGATGGAACGAGCGAGATACAGAAACTGGTCATCGCGCGGAACCTGTTGCAGAAGTACAAGGCGGACTGATCGGATGCCCCAACATAGAGCGCTGTTTCCTGCGGGGCATGAGACCCTGAGTAAGACTCAGGGTGACAAGAGGGTCGCAGCGGCGGGACTGACGCGAGCGGCCAGCCGGGGCGGAGCGTAATAGATGACCGAAGAGGCTGTCGCCGGCGCGCCGGCGGCGACCACGGCCACGACGAAGCCCAAACCCTTCGCGTCCCTCGAGTACCGAGACTTTCGCCTTCTCTTCGTATCGTCCACGCTCAGTTCGACCGGCACGATGATGCGGAGCACGGCGAACGCGTGGCAGGTCTATAAACTCACTGACAACCCAGCGCTGCTCGGCCTGACGTTCTTATTCCAGGGCTTGCCGTCGATCGTCGTGGGACTGTTCGGCGGCACGCTGGCAGACATCCTGCCCCAGCGCTTGATCATGCGGACGTCGATGCTGCTGGAACTCGGGCTCACGATCATCCTTGCGGTCCTATCGCTGAGCGGACACATCCACGTCTGGCATATCTACGTCCTGACGCTGGGCTCGTCGGTATTGGGGAGTATCAAAGGGCCGGCGAGCACGTCGCTCATCGGCGTCCTTGTTCCTCAACGGTTGCTGCTCAATGCGTCCGCGCTCCAATCGACAGGCTGGCAATCGGCGTTCCTCGCCGGCCCGCTGCTGGCCGGAACGCTCATCGACGGGGTCGGCCCAGGCTGGGCGTACGTCGTGAACGGGTGCATGCTCGCTCCAGCGTTCGTCGCAGTGAGCATGATGACCGTGGGCAATGCGCGACGGCCCGGCAAGGTGCGCATCAACGCGCCGGCGCTGTTCGAGGGGCTGCGCTTCGCGATGGCGACGCGGGTGCTGATGGCCTTCGTGCTGCTCGACACGGTGACGATGGTGCTGGGCTACTACCCGGCGATGATGCCGGTGTTCGCGAAGGACATCCTGCACGTCGGCGGACTCGGCCTCGGCGCCCTCCTGGCGGCGGCACCCGCCGGGTCGCTGCTTGGACTGGTGGTCGTGCTTGCCCTGGGCCAAGTGGAGTGGAAGGGCCGACTGATACTCGTCGTGACCATACTTCATGGGGGCGTACTCGTTGCCTTTGCATTCTCGACCTGGTTCGGGCTATCGCTGGTGCTGATCGCGCTCCTGGGGCTGCTGGACTCGATGAGCGTGTCCGTGCGGCAGACGAGTTTCCAGTTGCTGGCGAAGGACGAAAACCGCGGGCGCGTGGTTGGCTTGGTAGGGATTTTTGCCGGAGCGGGGAACTCGCTCGGCGGCGCCTACCTGGGACTGGCTGCGAAACTGATGGGTCCGCGGACCGCGCTGGCGATGGGTGGGGCGCTCGGCTCGATGTTTTGTCTGTACGTTGCCGCCTTCTGGCCACGCGTGCGACGCTTCCGGGCCTGATGCAGAGCCGGGAACGGGTATAATGCGGGAAGACGCAACGAACCCTCCCTCTATCTCCCTCCCACAAGGGGAGGGAGGATTCGTGGACGCTCGAACAGGGAGGCTGCTATGGCGATGACGAAGGAACAGGCGAAAGAGCAATTGAAGAAGGTGTGGTCGCTGCCCGCGGGCGCCAACTTCCAGACGCACCACATGTGCCCCGGCTGCGGCGAACCGATGGCCTACCGCATGATTGCCGAGGTCATGGACGAGATGGGCCTCCGCGAGAAGATGGTGCACGTTGCGGGCATCGGCTGCTACGGCGCCCTCGACGCTGTGCTCAGCGTGGACAAGGTGAGCGCGCTGCACGGCCGCGCGCCATCGGTAGCGACAGGCGTCAAGCGCATGCTGCCCGACCGCTTCGTACTGACCATCCAGGGCGACGGCGACCTCGTGAGCGAGGGCATCGCTGAGGCGGTGCACTGCGGCGCGCGGGGCGAGAAGTTCACTACAATCCTGCTCAACAATGCCGTCAACGGCGAGACCGGCGGCCATATGACCTCGACCACGCTCGTCGGACAGAAGACGAAGAGCACGCTGGAGGGCCGCGACCCCAACGTCCACGGGCGGCCGATCAAGACCGCGGAATTGCTCGCTCAACTCGACGGCACGTCGTACTCCGCGCGCGGCTCGGTGCACAGCCCGGCAGCGATCAAGCGCACGAAGCGCATGATCCGCAACGCCTTCGAGACGCAACTCGCGGGCACGGGCTTCTCGTTCGTCGAAATCCTGACGATGTGCCCGACGGGCTGGTTCATGCAGACCTGGGAAGCGCCGAAGTGGATGGAAGACACGATGACGAAGTATTTTACCCTTGGGGAGTTCAAGGTGCCGGAGGCGGTCAAGTCGGCGGCGTAGACTCAAACGACAAGGATTGTTAAAGAGGCCGCTCAATCGAGCGGCCTCTTTGTATTGATATCGACACGGATTTCGAGACACATAAGCTTTGTGGTGCCACCGAACACATTAGGAGATGTCGAGCGTCGCTGTAGACTTCCCAGAGGAAGCTTTCTCGAATGGTGGAGGAACAGCCCATGACCACTCAAATCGAAAAGGATGGCGTTGCGATCCTCCGGACACTGGTCGACTGGCAAAGCAGCCCCAGCGACACACTCAAAGGCGAATACCTGGTAACTGGTCCGGAACTCTCGCGCAAGACAGGACTCTTCCCGGGTCGTGTGAGCCGTGCGGTGAGCATCTTAGAAGAGCGGGGCTTGGTCGAGACCACCGATGCATTGAACACTGAAGGCTACTCGTTTAAGGACGTGACCCCGACGCCCCAGGGGCATCTCTACATCCAGCAGCTCGACACTGAGGCCGCCGAGGGAACTCAGAACGCCGACAAGATCGTCCAGTGGGACGTCTTCCTAAGCCACTCGGCCGTCGATGACCCTCTGACAAAGGACATCGCCGCAATCCTGAAGGAAAGCGGTCTGAAGGTTTTTCACACGCCCACGAGCATTCCGACCGGCAAGTGGGAAAAGCAGATCGAGCTGGCCCTGCAATCCTCCGCGACCATATGGGTGCTACTGACGGACAATGCGATGGACCGAAGCGTCTGGGCGCATCACGAGTTCGGCTACTTCCTCGGGTATTTGCACGGCCTCAAGATGGATCCCGACGGCCACGCATGCCGCTTCCTCTACTCCAATCCCGCGTTCCTCGCCGGTCTCTACCGGCCTATCCAGGGGACTCTCGTGGTTTCGTTCGAAGACCCGGTCGCCGTCGCAGAGGCCATCCTTTCATCGATGGGGAAGAAGTTGAAGATGCCTGCGAACTGGACTCCCGGACGTTACTCGCCGATGACGCCCTCGACACTCAACCCTCCGAGGCTCGGTCTGTTCTCGGTGGGCCAGCAGGCAGGACCTTCTCCTCGCTCGCGTCGGGTTTCTCTCACCTTCAGCGGCGCGATCGACACTGTTTTCAACGTCGATGTCCTGGCGTTTCACCCGGAGGCGTCAATCAACCTTACGAACGCGGTGCCCACGGTTGGCGCGGGCACGAATCCGACTCTCCAGCTCGATGTGGCCTGGAGAGGAGCACGGATCGAGGCGGAGCCCGCAGAAGCCGCCGACGGCCGAGGCAGGACCTTTGAGCTCGGCGCCGGGCCTAATCGACCAGGCAAGAACGACTGGCCACTGCTTGTGACCATGACGACGCAAAACGGCAAGCAGCTCGCCGGGATCCTCTACTATAGGCTTCAGCATCATCCGAAAGATCTGCCGGACTTTGCCCTGGTCTCGCGCCACTTCATGGATTGGAGGCCGGCCAAGAAGGCGTGACATCCGCCCATTGACAAAGGATATTACGTAAGTTCTAAATTCCTCCAACCGGTGTCGTGAAAGGCAACAAAGACATCGGGGAGGCATTGGTATGAGCGACTTGAAGAAGGCCTTGCTGGTCCTCTGCGGTGTCGGGGTCTTGGTGGGGGTTGTCTTCTTCCTTGGCGGCCTGAATGCGTACTTGAGCTATTTCGACCAGGCGAAGCAGACCGGTCATGCAGGCAGCGGCTATCCGCCAGGAATCCTCGCGGCGGTCTTCGGCCTTCTCACCGTCGGCATGAGCGGCTGGGGGGCATATAAGGTCAGCCAGATGCCCTAGGCTTGACGATTCGCTGAGTCCACGTTCAAGTTGAACTTACCCCACCCGCTCCGTGATCGCGCGCGTTTCGCCGAAGTTGTGCAGGACTTGGACGTGGTAGGGCTCGGGGCCGCCGGCGACGACGACGAGGATGTCCTGCCAGCGCTCCGTGGGGCAGACGTAGTCGCCCTCGATGTGCCACTTGCCGACGGGGATGTTGCCTTCTTTCGGGAAGTCCTTGAGCGGGATGCGCGCCTTTTCGAAGAGCGCTTGCTGTATTTTCGCCTTGTCGTAGCCTTGGTCGGCGAGCATCTTCGCGTGGCCGGGCGGCAGCATCACGACCGGCTCGCCCTGGCCTAGCGCGACGTTGTTGGCGCCCATCAGCCCTAGAGCGTTGGCAGTCCAGGTGAGGACGCTCTCGGCCTGGCGCAGCATCGGCAGGATGTTCGTCGCGTCCTGGATGCCGACGACGGTGACGGTGCTGTCGCTCGCCTTGAAGCCGCGGTCGATGTGCAGCGGCGTCCACGGCGATTCCTCTTCGAGTTCGCCGAAGCACATGCCGAACTTGCCGGGGAAGCCGTTGATGGCCTTGTCGGTCTCGCCGGTGATACCGCCGCCGATGTTGAGCAGCATGAGGCGCATCGCGCGGCCGATGGTTGCGTTCGCGCGGAAGCCGGGACCGAAGCAGCCGCGCCCGCCCTCGATGCCTAACTCCTTGCGGATCGGGCCATTCACGATGAGCAACGGCGCGACCGGGTTGGTCGTGCACTGGATACCGTGCAGGTTGAAATCGGGGTGTGCGATGGCGCGCACAGCGGCGACGAGCAGCGGCATGTAGTCGGGGCGGCAGCCGGCCATCGCGGCGTTGGCGGCGATGCGGCGGACCGTGGCGTCGCCCCAGCGCGGCGGCAGTTGCGCGACCACGTCGTCGGCGTGCAGACCGCTCGCGCCAATCATGCGCTCGACGATGGCGGGCATCGGCGCGAGGACTGGATGGCCATCGCTCCAGCCCTTCGCCAGCGCGAACTCGTAGAAGGCGAGCGGGTCGTCGGGCGCGTCGAGTGCGACGGGCTCGGGGACGGGGGACTCAGAGGGGCTCTTCGCTGCGCTCAGAGTGACAGATAGGACGTCGAGTACCTGCTGGGAGAGAT
>JACQEE010000043.1 GCA_016200725.1 Chloroflexota bacterium | reverse complement strand
GCCGAGCCTCCTTCGAGGCGATGCGGAAGTCGCAGGCGAGGGCCAGCGAGAGGCCGGACTGGATCGCGAAGCCGTTGATGGCCGCGATGGAAAGTTTATCGAGGTTGCGGACGGCCAGGTTCACGGGTTGCGACCACGTGCGCAGGGCGTCGTAGGTGCGGATGGCGTCGTCCTGCTTGCCACGCTTGATGCGCGGCAGGCGGTCCTTCGCCTTGTCACTCTCGGGCGGCCGCTGGCCGCTGATGTCGTCGCCGGCGCAGAAGGCCTTGCCGGTGCCGGTGAAGACCACGACGCGGACGGCGTCGTCGAGTTGCGCCTGGGCGAGCGTCTCCACGAGTTCGCGCTTCGTCGTGTGCAGCAGGCCGTTCATGCGCTCGGGCTGGTCGAAGGTGACCAGTGCGATGCCCGGGTGAGGCATCGTAACGTTGAAGCCGCGGAAGGAGCCGAGGTCCATAACCTAACCCCTGCCCCTTCCCTGGGAGGGAAGGGATGGGAAACCTAACCCCTGCCCCTTCCCTGGGAGGGAAGGGGTGCGGAGGGAGGCCGACTCGGCGATTGCGCCGAGGACGAATTCTAAGTCTACGGTTACCTGAGCGTTGGCGAATCGTAGGACTTTGATGCCCTTCCCGTTCAACACCGCATCACGTTCACGGTCATAGTCCTGCTGGTTGCCGTGGACCTCGCCGTCGAGTTCGACGGCGAGCGCCGCCGTATCGCAATAGAAGTCGACGATGAAGCCTTCGATTACTTGCTGTCTGCGGAAGTGCAGACCATCGAGACGATTCTTCCGAAGTTGCTCCCAGAGAACCGATTCAGCCGGCGTCATCTCATGCCGCAGTGCCTGAGCACGCTCCTGCTTGACGTGATCGACACGCTGGCCCCGAACAACGCCTCGCGGAGGGTGTGACTCTCCCATCTCGCCCCTCCCAGGGAAGGGGTTAGGTTACCGCATATTCGTGCCGCAGTTGACGTCGATGGTCTGGCCGGTGATGCCGCTCGATTCGTCGCAGGCGAGGTAGAGGCAGGTGTAGGCGACCTCCTCCGGGGTGGGCATGCGGCCGAGGGCGGCGCCGGTGGTGATGCCCTTCTTCACCGCCTCGAGGGTGGTGCCTATGCGCTGCGCCTGCGCCGTGAGGCCGGACATCAACTTCTCGGTGGAGGCGACAGGGCTGATGCAGTTGACGCGGATGCCGTGCGGGCCGACCTCGCGGGCGAGGGCGCGCGTGTAGCCGACGACGGCGGCTTTGGCAGCGCTGTAGGCGGAGCGGTTGAGGTTGCCGGTCGAGGCTGCGGCGGAGGAGAAGGTGAGGATCGAGCCGCCGCGCTTGGCGGGGATCATGTACTTGAGCGCCTCGCGGCTGCAGAGGAAGGTGTTGGTCATGTTGCCGTCGAAGACCTCGTTCCACTCCTTGAGCGACAACTCGATCGCGGGCTTGACGACGCGGCCTCCATAGCCGGCGACCGCCGCCATAATGTCGATGCGGCCGTACTTTTTCATCGCAGCCTCGCACATCTTCGCGACGTCGGCCTCCTTCTGCGTGTCCGCCTCGACGGCGATGGCGTCGCCGAACTTCTGCACGGCGCGGAGCACCTCGTTGAGGCGCGGCTGCGTGCGCGCGGCGACGACGACCTTGGCGCCCTCCTTCGCGAACAACTTGGCCGTCGCTTCGCCGATGCCGGCGCTGCCGCCGGCGATGATGGCGACGCGGTCTTTGAGGCGCATGGGTAACCTCTCGCCTCACCCCAACCCCTCTCCAGCACAGCTGGAGAGGGGAAGAGTGGGAATGTTGTCGACGGAGGGGACGTGGCGATGATAGGGAGGGGTCTGGCCAATTTCTTGACTCCTCGATGACGACGCCGGTCAGGGCTTTGAGGAACGTCTCAGACAATGTGGTGCTAGGGAGGCAAACGGGATGTTTATATCGAAAGTCCGGGGAGGCGCCTTCGCGGCCATTAGCCTCGCAGTCATCCTCACGCTGAGCGCCTGCGGGGGCGGCGGCTCGAACGCCACCGCAACGCCGAACGCAACCCAGGCGCCGCGGTCCTCGCCGACTGCGGCTGCCACGTCTGCCCCGCAGCCCACTGCCACACCTGCACCCACACCCACGCCACAGCCGAGACGCGGCGGTGTATTGGTGATGCGACTCGCACAGGGATGGCAGATTCGGGACACCTACGACGCGCGGGGCGGGTTCGCCCAGGTACTCACCTCATCGATGACCAACACGCTGGTCACGACGAACCCGTACAACTTCAAGTCTTCAGAGGAGATCATCGGGGACCTGGCCCGAACGTGGGAGGTGAGCGCCGATGGGCTCACGTACACGTTCAAGCTGAACCCGGGCGTCGCGTGGCACGATGGCACGCCGTTCACAGCGAAGGACGTGGTCTATTCCTTCAATCGAGGCATCAACCCACCGGCGCCCCAGGTGACATTCAATCGAAACCGGTTAGCGAACGTGGCGAAAATCGAGGCGCCCGACGACGCCACCGTGGTCATCACCGGCAAAGTGCCAAGCGCCTCGTTCCTCCGCGGCCTGTCGATGAACTTCATGCAGATCATGCCGAGCCACATTCCCGATATGGGCGTGTGGAATACCAAGGTTACGGGCACCGGGCCTTTCAAGCTGAAGACCGATAGGCCAACGGAGGTCGTCGAGGTAGAGCGAAACGCCGCGTACTGGAAGAAGGATGGCGCCGGCCAGGCGTTGCCGTACCTGGATGGCTTGACCTACTTCATCATTTCCGATGCTACGAACGCTTACGCGGCATTTCGCACGGGGCGCATCCGCGCGAATCCCGGGACATACGACTCTGACTGGGCTCCGCAACACATTCCGGAGATCCAGGCTGACTTCCCTGGAATCAACCAACAGAAATATACGAGCAGCCGGTGGGACGTGCTGATCAACAGCAATAATCCATCCTTCCAGGACCTCCGTGTCCGGCAGGCGGTCAGCCTGGCCCTCTCGCGGCAAGACTTCGATAAAGAAGGTGCCGGGGTTCGACGGGGCGAATAAGGCCGCCGACGTGGAAAGGGCTAAGGCATTGCTGAAGGAAGCCGGGCTGGTCAATCCCAAATGGCGGGTGGTCAGTTCGAATTTCGGGGCTCTGGCAAAGGGCGCCGAGGTCATCGCTACACAGATCAAAGCGATTGGTGTTGATGCGCAGATCCAACTCTACGGAGCCGACCTCAATGAGTTCTTGCGTCAAGGAGCCTTCGACCTCAACGTCAATGTCGCAACACTCGACTTCGATGACCCTGCGGCGTATGTCACGCCGTGGGTCCGCACGAATGGGAGCCTCAACTGGGGCAAGTGGTCGATCAGCAAGATCGATCAACTGCTCGACGAAGCGGACCGTACGTTCGATCAGGCCAAGCGTCGGCAGCTCATTACCGACGTCCAACGGGAGATACTCGCGCAGTTGCCGAGCGTACCGGTGCTGTTCTCGACAGGCCCCAATTTCTGGCAGAAAGAGATCAGAAACTGGCCGCGCGTGTACACGGCGCTATCCCCAGCCTATAAGTTCGAGCAGGTGTGGCTGGCCCAGTGATGCGCTGCGGCGCAGGGTGATTCGCGCCTGCGTCCGCGCGGCGACGACTACCTTGGCGCCCTCCTTCGCGAAGAGCTTGGCCGTCGCTTCGCCGATGCCGGCGCTGCCGCCAGCGATGCGGGGACGCTGCCTTCCGGCGCATGGTGGCTTTTGGGGCGGGCGGGATGTCGCGATAATAAGGAGGGGGGAGGGGGTCAAACGGGGTATACAAAAGAGGCCGAATCTAGGGTGCGGCGGCGGTCAGGTGCTCTTCGTCTCGGTGGCGACCTTCACCTTCGCTCCCTTGAGTATCTTCATGTACGATTTCTCGGACGCTCGGTTATCCCAAGCGCCTTTGATGAAGTCCCGGAGATTCGGCATGTCCTTCTCTGTCGTTGTCTGCCAGAGATTCGGGCTGTACTCGAATACACGGAGCATGTTATCTACGTCAAACAGAGGACCGGTCCCCTGGGATTTGATCAAAACAACAGGCTTGTCTTCGGCCATGCGTACACCCAACTCGAACATTACATTTGGGTTGTGCTCAGTCAGGTCTGCAATAACGAGGTCAGCTTCAATTAGATCGTTGACAATCGTCGACTGGATAAGGTCGCTACCTTGCCTATTCGCGGTCTTGACCGTGAAGCTCGAAGCCTTCGCGGCGGGCGTAATTAAGCTACGCAAGACCTCGGCGAAAAAGCCCTCTGGATGCTTCGAGTCCCGTTCCACAAACGGCATAATGACGAACGCCGTAAGCCCTGACGCTCCACCTGCCTCAGCGAGGGTAATGGTGTTAGGGGGTGAGACTACCCCGTTTTCAGCGCCTGCATCCAGTGCGAGAGGAATACCTGATGTAATTTTGAGGTAATCGCAATTCTCACGGAAGGTGCGGGAAAATTCCTCGTGCGTCTCTTTCGCCAACCCGAATTCCTTCTGGAGTACGTTGCCAAGATATTTCATCTCAGGCAAATTGCTGCCCTTGTAATACTCGAGGACGCGCTTGAAAACATCGATTGTAAGGAACGCCTGCCGCTTCAAAGCC
>JACQEE010000042.1 GCA_016200725.1 Chloroflexota bacterium | reverse complement strand
GCCTCCGGAAATCGCGGCGCTGCGGTACGAGGAGGAAATCACGCGCCTCTTCGCGCCCGAGCCGCCGGCGTTCGACCTCATCCTCCTCGGCATGGGCGGCGATGGCCACAGAGCGTCGCTCTTCCCCGACAGCCCGGCTATCGACGAGCGCGTGCGCCTCGTAGTGGCGAACCAGGTGCCGCAGTTGAAGGCGATGCGGATCACGTTCACGCTGCCGCTGATCAACAGGGCTCGCGCCGTGGCCTTCCTGGCCATCGACAAGTCAAAGGCCGAGCCTGTGCGGCAGGCGCTGGAGGCGAAGTCCATCGCAGACCGCATCCCGGCGACGCTTGTTGCGCCGGTCGCAGGCGAACTGCACTGGTTTCTCACGCGCGAGGCGGCGGCGCGGCTGAGGCACAAGGCCAGCAACTAACCTCGGCCACGACTTCGCTATGCCGATTCGGTAGAAGCCTCCTGGTATAATCGGCGCTGTTGTTTTCCAGGAGTGGCCATGCAGTTGGGCATCAAGTTGACGGGGCCGGCGACGATGCGTCGCGAAGACCTCGTCGCCATGATCCAGCGTGCCGAGGCGCTGGGGTACCACTCGTTCTGGGTGGGCGAGCGGTGGGGCTGGGACCCCTTCGTCAGCCTCGCCGAGATCGCGGTCAAAACGACGCGCATCGGGCTTGGCATCAGCGTTACCAACGTCTTCAGCCGCACGCCGGGCGCGACGGCGCAAGCGGCGGCTTCGGTGGACATCATCTCCAGGGGACGGCTCATCCTCGGCCTCGGCTCGAGCGGACTACTGATCGTAGAGAAATTCCACGGTGTGAAGTTCGAACGGCCCGTGCAGCGTACGCGCGAGTACATCGAAGTGCTGCAACTGATGTTCAGCGGCCATCGCGTCGACTACCAGGGACAAATCGTTAGGGTGTCGCGCTTCGGTCTCGAGTTGCCGATGTACCGCGACCGCATCCCTATCTACTTGGCGGCGCTCGGCCCCCGCAACCTGCGCCTCTGCGGCGAACTCGCTGACGGATGGGTGCCGACGTACGTAAACCCGGCGACGATCGGCAAGCAGATCGCGCTCGTCCACGAGGGCGCACGCGCGGCAGGACGCGACCCGAAGGCGGTGACGCTGTCACCTGAGGTGTACGTCTGCGTGACCAAGGACAAGCCCGCGGCGCGCGACCTGATGCGTCGCGGGCTGGCGCGGTCGCTGAGCGGGAGCGGCGCGTTCTACGCCAGCCAGGCCAAGCGCGCGGGCTTCGAGCATGAAGTGGACGAGTTGCTCAAGTTGTGGCGCGGCGGTAAGCGCGACGAGGCGCCTCGAGTCGTGACAGACGAGATGATCGACGCCTTCTCGATCATCGGCGACGCCGAGGAGTGCAAGGCGCGGCTGCAGCAGTTGCACGCGAGCGGCTGGGACATGCCCATCGTGCGGTTCATGCGCGGCTCGCCACAGCCGTGGATCACCGAGACGATGGAGGCGCTGGCGACCTAACCCCTGACCCCTTCCCTGAGAAGGAAGGGGAAGATGTGTCAGCGGGCCTTCCATACCGGCGGGCGTTTCTCCGCGAAGGCGCGCGGGCCCTCCTTAGCGTCCTCGGACGAGAGCACCGACTTGTAGATCCACTGGAAGAGGCGCTCAGACTCCTCCATGCCATGCTTGCGCCAGAAGATGGCCATCGCCTTGCTACCCTGCACGGCGAGCGGCGCGTTCGCCGCAATCATCTCGGCGATCTCGACGGCGCGAGGCATCAACCTCGCTGGCTCGACTACCTCGTGGACGAAGCCGACGCGGTGGGCGTCCTGTGCCTTCAGCGTATCGCCCGTCGTGAGTAGATAGAGCGCCTCTCCGAAGGGCATCACGCGGGCGACGTGCTGGATGGCGTAACCGGCGAGGATGCCGCGCTTGACCTCGAAGAGGCCGAAGTAGGCCTCGGTCGAGCAGATGCGGATATCGCAGTCGATAGCGCGCTCCATGCCGCCGGCGAGGCAGAGACCGTTGATAGCCGCGATGACGGGTTTGGGGCCGTTGCTGAAGGAGACCATGCCGCGCACGGGCTTGAACTTGGCCAGCGCCTCGTTCCGCTGCTCGAGGGTAAGGTGCTTCTTGGCGAACTTCGCCTCGATCTCAGCCGTCTGCGCGTTGCGCTCGGCCATCTCCTTCAGGTCTGCGCCTGCGGAGAAGGCGCGGCCGTTGCCGGTGAGAATGCCAACGCGCATCTCGGGGTCGGCGGTGAAGTCCTCCAGCGCCTCAGCCTGCTCGCGGATCATGTTGATGTTGAGCGCGTTGAGTTGCGCAGGGCGGTTCATGGTGAAGACTGCGTGATGCTTATCGGGGAACTTCTGGTAGAGCAGGTCAGGCATGATGCTCCTTTCGGGTGGTTTCCCGTTCACCCTTCGACAGGCTCAGGGCGAACGGGAAACATTCGCGAATCGGGGTCAGTATAGCGAACGGCGAAAGGTCTTTTCTCCTATACTTGTCGTTCGGCGCCCCACACGCCCTTCGACAGGCTCAGGGCGAACGGAAGGCAGGACGCATGGAAATTGGCATCATCGGACTCTCACAGAGCGGCAAGACCACGGTGTTCAACGCGCTGACGCGTGGCCGGGCGCGCGTGGCGATGTCCACAGCAAGCGCGAAGCCGAACATCGGTGTGGCCAAGGTGCCGGACGCCCGTCTGGAAAAACTCGCGGAGATGTTCAAGCCAGAGAAGAAGACGCCCGCCGAGGTGACCTACACGGACATCCCTGGCGCGCCGGAGGGCTTAGGCAAGCAGGCAGGCATCGGTGGTCTGTTTCTGAATACGCTGCAGAAGACGGACGCCCTGCTCCACGTGGTGCGCGCATTCCCCGACCCATCGGTGTCACACATCGCTGGCAGCGTCGACCCCTGGCGCGACATCGCCACCCTCGACCTCGAGTTGCTATTCTCCGACCTGGGCATCCTCCAGCGACGCCTCGAGAAGATCGAGGCGGGCATGAAAGGCGCGAAGCCGGCGCAGCGCGAGATCGCGGAGAAAGAGCGTGTCGTGCTCGACCGCATCAAGGCGCAACTCGAGCAGAACGTGCCGCTCCGCGCGCAGCAGATCGCTGAGATCGACCGTCCGCTGCTGGCCAACTACCAGTTCCTCACGGCCAAGCCGCTGCTCGTCGT
>JACQEE010000374.1 GCA_016200725.1 Chloroflexota bacterium | reverse complement strand
GCCTCAAGGTGCTGGCGAAGTTGAACCCGACCGAACGGCGGCACCCGCAGGATGGGCAGTTCTCGACGAAGGTGGACGAGCAGAGGCTGGACATCCGCTTGGCCACGGCGGAGTCGATCCATGGCGAGACGGCGGTACTGCGGCTGCTGAACCGGGCCGGGTCGCTGCTCTCGCTGCCGGACCTGGGATTCGCGCCAGGCACTCTCGAGCGGCACCAGCGGATGCTGCGTCACCCTTTCGGCATGGTGCTGATCGCGGGGCCGACGGGCGCGGGCAAGACGACGACGTTATATGCCTCGCTCGGCCAGTTAGACCGAGCGGAGCGCAACATCGTCACTATCGAAGACCCCGTGGAGTACCGCTTCGAGGGCATCACACAGTTGCAGGTGAGCCAGCGGCACGGGATCAGTTTCGCCACGGGGCTGCGGGCCATCATGCGCATGGACCCCGATGTAATCATGGTCGGCGAGATCCGCGATGGCGAGACAGCGCAGATCGCGGTGCAGGCGGCGCTCACCGGCCACCTGGTCCTCTCGTCCATCCACGCCAACGATGCGGCAGGCGCCATCTTCCGGCTGCTCAACCTGGGCGCGGACACGTTCATGGTCTCCGCCGCGCTGCTTGGCGTAGTCGCCCAGCGCATGGTCCGTAAGGTCTGTCCGTACTGCGCGAAAGAGCAGGAGGCAGACGCGGAGTCGCAGGCGCTCTTCGCCGAGGTGCTGCAGGAGCAGCGAAGTGTTTTCAAACAGGGCGCCGGCTGCTCGATGTGCACGGGTACTGGTTATCGAGGACGAACGGGCATCTTCGAATTGCTTGAGACTTCGGAAACGCTTGAAGAGATGCTGCTTGCCCGCGCACCTGCGGCTGAGATTCGAAGGCAGGCGATCGCCAAGGGTATGGTGACGATGCTGCAGGATGGCATGCGGAAGGCGGCCGAGGGTGTGACCACACCTGCGGAAGTGGTGCGGCATGTGTATAGCGCTGCGGGGTCGCGCCGAACCTAACCCCTACCCCTTCCCTGTAGGGAAGGGAAGGCGACGGTGAGAGTGAGCCGGAATGTCGTACACCTATCTGGCATATAACTCGGCGAAAGCGCTGGTGAACGGGCGACTCAAGGCCAAGTCCGAGGACGAGGCAGAGAGCATCCTGGTCAACGCCGGCTACCGGCCGCTGGTCATTCGCTCACAGGGCGAGTCGCTGGGCGCGAGACTGTCGCGAGGCAAGCGGCTCAAGGCGCGCGAGTTGATCACGATCACGGAGCAACTCGCCGTGCTCGTGCGCGCAGGCATCCCGCTGGTCTCCGCGATGGAGTCCGTCCGCGACCAGAAGCGCAATCCGGAGTTCGCCGCGGCGCTGGAGCAGATCACCGAGGACGTGCGGGCCGGGTCGCCGCTCTCCAAGGCTATGGGCAAGTACCCGAAGTATTTCCCGAACCTGTATGTGCAGATGGTGTTGCTCGGCGAGCGCAGCGGCGACATCGAGGGGATGCTCGACCAGATCGCCACGTACTACGGCAAGGAATTGGCGCTGCGCCAGCGCGTGCAGCGCGTGATGTTTTACCCCGCGCTCGTCATGGGCATGGCAGCGGTCGTGGGCATATTCATGGTGACGTATGTGCTGCCCAAGATCATCACTATCTTCGATAAATTGAACGTTCCGCTGCCGCTGATGACGCGTATCGTCCTGGGGGCTAGCAAGTTCATCACGAACAACCAGGCGATGCTGGCAGCACTCGTCCTGGCGCTGGTGCTGGGCATCTGGGTCATGTTTCGCCAACCAAAGACGCGGGCACGGCTCCACCGCCTCGCGCTCCGGCTGCCGCTGGTGAGCGGGCTCGTCATCTACCGCGAACTAGGACGGTTCAGCCGCACGGCGAGCATCATGCTCAAGAACGGGCTGCCGCTGACCGAAGTGCTGCAGATGTCATCGAAGACGGCGAACAATCTCGAGGTGCGCGGCGCGCTGCTGCACGCGCATGCCGAAGTGACCGCCGGACGACCGCTTTCGACGAGCCTGGCCGCCGCGCCGTTCATGCCGCCGATGTTCCTGCGCATGGTGCGCGTCGGCGAGATGAGCGGCAACCTCGAGAGCAATCTCAACTCGATGGCGGCTTTCTATGAGCGCGAGTTGGATACCGGGCTCGAGTCGGCGCTGGCGTTGCTGGAACCTGCGCTCACCATCGGCATCGGGTTCATCATCGGCGGCGTCGCACTGTCGGTCATCTCGCCGATCTACTCCATCGTCGGCCATGGAGTGCCGCAGTGAAGCGTCTTCTGACACGAAAGGGTGTCCTGAGCCAGCGCGGCTTCACGCTGGTGATGATCGTGGTGGCGCTCGGTGTGATGAGCACGACGGCTACGGCGCTGGTCGGCGCGATGAGCACGGGCAACCTCGGGCTGCGCGTCGTCAGCAACGACGCCACGGCTGCTCGCCTCGCCGTCTCGCAGATGGAGAACACCAAGTCTTACACGCCGTATCAGGCCGCGCCCGCCACTTATCCGTCCATCGCGGCGCCAGCGGGGTACACGCTCACCGCCTCAGCCTCGGAAATCACCGGATACGCCGTGAGTTCGATCGAGAAGATCACGGTGACGGTGCAGCGAGGCAACGTTACGGTGCGCACCCTCGAAGACTACAAGGGCAACCGATGAACGCTCTCGTGACACAACTGCTGAAATTTCGCAACCGCCAGCGCGGCGTCACGCTGCTGGAGTTGGTGCTCGGCATCGCCATCACTGGAATCGTGATGACGCTGATGGTCTCCGCGCTCTTTCAGGCGAGCGCCAATACCCAGTACCAGCGCGGCGGCCTGGGATCACTCGATGAGATCCGCCGCGTGCTGTATGCGGTGACGCAAGACTTCATGACGGCAACGTCGACGAACCTCGTCGATGGGGCAGCAGGTGTCGCGACGGTGACCATCACGACCACCGATCCCAGCAGCGGCGCGACGCATACCACCGCATACGCACGCTCGGGCAACACCCTCAATCGGACCTACGACGGCGCTGCCGGCGTTGTCGGCAGGTACGTTACTGGAATCACGTTCTCTCGGGCAGGCTCCGTCGTGAGCGTCACAGCGACATCGACTGCTTCCGGTGCAGCTTCGGCAGCGACGAGCACATGGACGGTCTATCTCCGGCCGGCGTAAGGGGACACTATGCGGCGACTCTGGAAACGACCGAGACGAGAGCGCGGCCTGATCTTGCCGATGACGCTTATCGTCGTCGCGATGACGAGTGCTCTCGCCGTTCCCATGATGGGCTTCTTGAGCACAGTGTTGCGTCACGGCGGTGCTGTCAATGGTCAGTTCGACTCCCTGTACGCTCAGGACGCGGCAACTGAAGACGCCATTTACCAGATGGCCAACAGCCAGTCGTTCATGAACGGCCTTCAGAACAACGGATCCCAGGCGTACTCGCAGACGGTGAATGGGCAGCAGGTGCAGGTGTCGGTCCAGCTCAACAACGCCGGCGACCCGCCTCCGCCCGCGGACCCGCCGCCGTCCCACTGGGGCCTCAAACCGCTATCGTGGTCGTTCATTCAGCCGCACTCCATCAACGTCGCGCAAAACCCGGCCGGGACGGCCCACGTGACGTACTACATCGCGAACTTCGGCTTCTCGACAGTGACGCTCAACCAGATCCAGGAACTCATCCCGCCAAGTTTCGTCTACGCGGGAAACTTCTCCAGCCAGGGCTTTGTCGACGGTTCGAACAATCCCATGAGTCTTCCGGCACCGACAGTCAATGACCCACCGTGGACTTATACCGGGCCCAACCCATTCAGCAGTTGCGCGAACAAGACCTCGACGCAGGTGGCCGGCCAGAAACGGCTGAGTTGGAGCTGGGCGAGCAGCCAGCCACGCATCCGCAGTTTCTGGTCAACCTTTGTGATTCCCACGGTATCGTTCGATATCCAGGTTACGGGTACTCCCGTGAGCGGAACGTATTCGGACGCGCCGTGGGTGTACACGACATCCCAGCAGTGCGCAGGCACGCTGCATGCCGGCATGGCGGGGACGGTGCAACTGACCTACACGGCGAAGGTCAGTTGCACGGTAGGGCACAAGCAT
>JACQEE010000054.1 GCA_016200725.1 Chloroflexota bacterium | reverse complement strand
GGAATGTCCTCAGGGACAAGATTAACAACGCCGCACTCACGGAAGGTGGCTGGCAAGTGATCCGCGTCTGGGAGCACGTCCTAAAGACGCGACCAACGACCGCCATTCGCAAACTTCGACTGGCCCTGAAAGACTGCGTCTGACTTCATCCATGAGGAAGATGCGTTGATCTCAGACAAAGCCAAGGCCTTCGCCGCGCAGCATCACATGGCCGTCCTGACCACCCATCGCAAGAACGGCGGCTTGCAGATGAGCATCGTCACCGTCGGCCCGTACGCCGACGGCATCGCCTTCACGACCACCGACGACCGCGCCAAACTCGCCAACCTGCGCCGCGACCCGCGCTGCGCGCTCCTCGTGAGCAAGCGCGAGTGGTGGGGCTACCTCGTCCTCGATGGCCACGCCCGCATCCTCGACGCGAAGAACACCGACACCGACAAGTTGCGCATGGCCCTTCGCGAGGTCTACCGCAACGCTGCAGGCAAGGAGCACCCGGACTGGGCCGAGTACGACGAGGTCATGCGCAAGGAGCGACGCGCCGTCATCGTCGTCGTGCCGGACCGCGAGTCCTCGGTTGGCGCCTAGGCCCGCCTGCGGACCCTCACCTCCCTGGCTGCGCCAGGGGTCCTCTCCCGCAGACGGGCGAGGGGGAAAGATCTACGCTGCCGGCTGCACCACCGACGCGCAGTGTGCGCAGCGCTTCGCCGCGAGGGGGATGTCGCTGAGGCACTCGGGGCACTTGCGCGTCGTGGGGTCTGCCGGCTTCTGCTCGCGACGCGACCGCGCGATGAACGCGTTCAGCGGCACCACGATGAGGAAGAACACCGCCGCGGCCACGATGAGGAACGAGAGCAGCGCGTTCACGAAGTTGCCGTAGGCGAAGCGGCTCCCGTGGATGGTGAAGGCGAAGTTGGAGAAGTCCTTCTTGCCCACGATGCCGATCAGCGGCGTGATGAGGTCCTTCACCAGCGACGTCACCACCGCCCCGAACGCCGCGCCGATCACCACGGCGATCGCCAGTTCGGTCACGTTGCCCCGTGAGATGAATGCCTTGAAGTCCTGCAGCAGCTTCACGATTCCCTCCTGGATCCGTCGACCGTGTGATCGGTTATACGGCACCGCGCAACGGTTCGTCTAGGGCCGGTTACCCTGCAAACTGCGGCATCACTCTAGGCCGTTCGTGGTGAGCCTGTCGAACCACAACGGCCGCTTACGCGAACTTCGGCATCACCTCGCGCACGACCAACTCCAGCGACTCCTGACCCAACTCGAAGGGCATGCCGCCCATCAGCGGGTGGAAACTCATCGAGGCGTTCGCGCCCCACGCCGCTTCGAGGCGTCGGCCAAACGCGACGGCCTCCTCCGGCGTCACGACCTGGTAGTTCTGGCGCAACTGCTCGTCCGTGACGCCCTGCTTATACGGGATGAGCGGGTCGTCCATGGTCCACTTGCCGTACTCGTCCGTCTCGTAGCGCGCGTGCGGCGCGATGCGTTTCCATGCCGTCGCGGGGTCGCGACTTACATGGAGGAACAGCGGCGCGCGCGGGAGCCCTGCCTTCGGCGGCGGCAGCCCGGGCGGCTTCCCGAGTCGCACGCGCTCCTCGTTGAACACGGTGAGCAACTCCGGGCGCACCGGCGCGAACTCGTCGGCGTACTGTGCCGCTCGACGCGCTGCGCCCTCCGAGTTGCCGCCCATCACGATGCGCGGGTGCGGCTTCTGGATAGGCTTCGGCATCGCCCGCACGTCCTTCAGGTTCCAGTGTTTGCCCTGGAAATCGAATGACTCTTCCGTCCAGCAGCGCCGGATGATTTCGAGTCCCTCGGCCATGCGGCTCGGGCGGTACTTTCGCGGCACGCCGTAGCCCTCGAACTCGTTGTGCCGGTAGCCCGCGCCGAACACGACCTCGATGCGACCGCCGCTGATGATGTCCACCAGCGCGATCTCCTCGGCGACCTGCACCGGGTGCCGCAGCGTCAGCAGCAGCACGTTCACCTTGATCTTGATGCGCTTCGTCCGCGCCGCGATCGCCGCCGCCACCGTCAGCGGCGACGGGTCGTACCCATCCTCGACGAAGTGGTGCTCCATCAGGCTCACGCGCGCGAAGCCGTGCGCATCCGCCCACTCCACCTGGCGTAGAAAGTCCGCGTAATACGCCTCGAAGGGACGACGCCACTGGGGCGGGTTGCGCAAGTCATATCGCAGTTCGAAGCGCATCGTTGTTATGCTCTCCCCCTGAGCCGCACGTACAGCCCCAACGCCACTGCCAGGATCGCCAGCGTCACCCCGTTGGCTGCCATGATGATCGCATCGCGTTTGTGGATGCCGTAGATGCCCCACAGTATCGTGCCAACGAGCAACTGCACGAAGGTTAGCGCGCTCAGGTCGCCCACCGACCGCGTCCGCCACATCTTCACTAGCTGCGGCACGAAGCCGAGCGTCGTCAGCACGGCGGCAATCGCGCCTATCGCATTCCAGCCCAGGGGGTCACCTCAGGCGCTCGCCTGGCCGCGCCTCGTCTTACGGTCACGCTCACGAATCCGCGCAAGCCGATCGGTGCGTATTTTCTCACACAGCGCGTCCGCCACAGGCGCCTGGCGGCGAACCGCCATCGTCGCAACAGCGATTGACACCGGGGATTCTGCCCGCGTAGCATCCGGCCACCAGTGGATGAAGGGGGAAGTATGGGTTTCATGTCACGACGTCAGTTATCTCTTGCCTCGCTCCTCGCGACCGTCGCTGCGTTGATCGTAGGCGCGTGCGGCGGCGGCTCCAGCAACACGCCGGCTCCGGTGGCCACGGCCACCAAGGCTCCTGTCGCCGCGACGGCCACGCCGATACCTGCACCGACAGCAGTGCCTACGCCTACCGCGGTGCCCGTGAAGCGCGGCGGCACGCTCAAACTGCGCATCACCATGGACCCGCAGCCGTGGAACGTTCTCCAGGGCCCCGTCACCACGTCGTTCCCTGTCTTCCTGCCGGTTCTGAGCACGCTCGTCCAGCTCGATCGCGATGCGGGCAAGATCACCCCGGACCTCGCACAGTCCTGGTCGACGAGCGGCGACGGCAAGACGATCACGTTCAAACTGCGCCCCGGCGTCACCTGGCACGATGGCGCGCCGCTCAAGGCCGCCGACGTCAAGGTCAACCTCGATGCCGTCTTCTTCAAGACGCTCGGCTTCACCAGCCACCTCCAGGGCTTCTTCACCGCAGCCGATAGCACGGCGGCGCCCGATGACAGCACCGTGGTCGTCACCCTCAAGCAGCCCAGCAACTCGTTCTTCCAGCACTTTACCCATCCGATGTTCGCGAACTACGCGCCCCAGGTATCGCAGACCGACCTGGCGACGGGCAAGGTCGTGGGCTCCAACGCCTACACGTGGACGAACTGGCAGAAGGGCGTGCAGATCACCGAGCGCGCCTACCCCAAGTACAACGTCAACGGCGTCGACGGCAAGGCGCTGCCCTACATGGATGAACTCGACTGGTTCATCATCCCCGATTCCACCGCAGACCTCGCCGCCTTCCGCACCGGCAAACTCGATGTCTTCGACCAGCTCGACGCCGCCGCGCTGACCGGCCACCTCGATGAACTGTCCGGTTCTATTCCCGGCCTTAGCATCGCCGGCAAGTCCTACGACTCCTGGCGCATGGTCATCGTCAAGAACCGCCCGCCCTTCGACAACGTCCTCGTGCGGCAGGCGTTGAACATCGGCATCGACCGCCAGGCTTTCGTCGACGCCGCCCTCTCGGGCGCTGGCGTTGCCCACGGCTACGCACTCGTCGCCAAGGATCTCGGCGGCCTGTGGGCGCCATCGAGTGCCGACCTGCAGAAACTCCCGGGCATGAACCCCGCGACGCGGCAACAGGACCTCGCCCAGGCCTCCGCCCTCCTGAAGCAGGCCGGCTACGACGAGAACCGTCCGCTCAAGGCCACGATGTACGTCGTCGCCTCCGGCGTCTTCCCCACCGAGGCCACCGTCGCACTCGCCGGCCTCAACGCCATCAAGGGTCTGAAGATCGACCTGGTGCCCGAGGAGAGCGCCAAGCACAACCAGCGCCTCGTCCTCAACGGCGACTTCGATCTCATCTACCGCCCGTTCGCGCTCACGGTCGACGACCCCAGCGACACCATTGGCCTGTTCTGGACTTCGACCGCTTCGCGCAACTACAGCGGCTGGAACGACCCCACCATCGACCAGTTGTTCAATGAGGAAGAGACGACCACGGACGCGAACCTCCGCGCGCAGGACATCTCCAAACTGCTCGTGCGCGTCTACGACCAGGCTTACAACGTTTTCCTGGCCTGGGGCTCCACGTCGTACATCGGCCGCCCCGACGTCAAGGGCGTCCCTGGCGGCGGCTCCTACGCCAACCACTGGCGCTACGACAAGGCCTGGTTGAATCGCTAGGCGTCAGCGCAGCGAAATCGCAGAGGGCCCCGATGTATCGGGGCCCTCTTGTTTTTGATGAGCAGCCGCATCTCGCAGAAGGTCACTAAGGCGGCCACGTCCCCTTCCGTATCGCCTCCGCCACCTTCGCCTCGTAGGCGAAGTCCCACGCGCGCTCCGCGAGGCCCGCCGACTTGTACCACGCGTAGCAGTCCTCGAGGCCCGCGCGCATGTCGATCACCGGCCGCCAGCCGAGGTGCTTGCGGATCTTCTCGATGCTCCAGATGCGCGAGAAGTCGTAGTTGTACGGGAACACCGGCTGCTTGAGGTCCGGCACGCGCTTCGGCTCGAGGTACAGCACCTCCAGCTTGCGGCCCACGATGTCGCCGATCAGGCCGATGTACCCGCGCAGCGTGTAGAAGTCCTCGCCCGCGACGATGTACACCTCGCCGTAGCTGCGCGCATTGCCTAGGCAGGCCGTGAACGAGCGCGCCAGGTCGTCGACGTGCACCCACTGGTGGATCGTCGAGCCGTCGCCCGGCACGATGATCGGCAGCCCCTTCTCCACGCGCGCGAAGAACGAGGGCTCCCAATCGAGATTGTAGTTGTGCGGCCCATAGATGCGGTGCGGCCGGTGCACCGTGACCGGATAGCCGTGCCGCCTCCCTGCCTCGGTAAACATCTCCGCCGCCTTCAGCCGCAGCACGCCCACCGACTCCGGCGGCGGGTGCGGCTCGAACGGCGCATCCTCCTTGATAGGGAAGGCCTCGCCGATGGCGTAGATGCGCGTCCCCGAGCACATGATGTAGTGCCCCATCCCCGGCAGCGCCTCGATCAGCACTTCCGCTTCGCCCGGCTGCTCGAGTACGACGTCCATGACGGCGTCGAAGCGACGGCCCTTCAGCGCGGCGCGCATCTGCGCCAGATCGCGACGGTCCGCGCGTAGACGCTCCACCTGCGCTGGCAGATCGGCTGGCGTCGTGCCGCGGTTGATCACCGTGACGCGATGCCCCTCGCGCGCCAGTTGCCGCACGAGGTGCAGCCCCACGAACCGCGTGCCGCCGATGACGAGGACGTTCATGGCTTTGGGCATGGCGAGAGACAGAGTACACAGATTGGGTTGAAATCGGAAGCAGCACAGGCACGACCATCATCTTGTTGCCGCAAGATGACCCTGTATAGTTAATCCGATAAACTCTGAAGACTTACCGTACGAGACTTAGCCGTGCTGACCCAACTTCGTATAAAGAATTTCAGATGCTTCGACGAGCACAGCCTCTCGTTTCGAAAGAACACGGTGATAGTCGGTCGAAACAACGCGGGCAAGTCCACGGTGATAGAAGCGCTAAAACTCGTATCGCTGGTGTCGAACAGGCACCGGTATCTGAACCCTATCCGTGTTCCTAAAGAAGCAAACGTGCCGTTGCACACAGCGCTCTCTCCCTCACTACAACATCTCGACCTCAAGTTCGACACAGCCGCTCACGGCCTAGGCCAGCTCCCCTCCGTTATCGAAGCGGAATTCGACTCGGGCGAGACTATCCAGGTATACGTAGGCGCTGATCACAAGCTTTACGGCGCATTGCAGAGGCCGTCTGGTTCTCGGGTTATCACAAAGGGTGAAGCAGGACAACTTGGAATTCGCACCATTCAAATCCTGCCTCAGGTGGCGCCGTTGGAACGCACTGAGATGCGTCTTTCATCCTTGATGAACCTGACGTCTATCTCAATCCTGATATGCAGCACAAATTGATCCGGATGATCCGGCCCCTGTTCAATCAGGTTATTTTGGCCACGCACTCCGTGGAAATTATCGAGGCTTCGGCACCTGAAGACATCCTCGTGATCGAACGCGACGCGCCAGAATCTCGCTTCGCAGGAACGCAACCCGCTGTCCAGAGGTTGATTGATCGGCTAGGCGGGAGATATAACATCAATCTGGCTCGTCTGGGCAGGGCTAAAAAGTTCATCGCAGTTGAAGGCAAGGATCTCCAGATTCTCAATCAATTCCACTGCCTTTTGTATCCTGATCGTGATCCGCTGACCAACGTCCCGAACATGCCTATCGGTGGCTGGGGCGGTTGGCAACACGCGGTCAGCTCGCCGGTCGTCCTTCACAACGCAATTGGGCAGGAGCTCAAAGTCTACTGTTTCCTAGACTCGGACTATCACCTGCCTGAGCAAATCGAAGAGCGCTATGTTGACGCGAAGGCCAAAAACGTTGAACTCCACGTCTGGAGGCGCAAGGAGATCGAGAACTACCTGTTGGATCCCTCAGTTCTGCACCGCTTAATTTCAGCGAGGTCGAGGAAGGGTGTTCAAGCCCCAACTGTAGCCGAGGTCGAGAACAAGGTGGGCGAAATCGTGGATACCTTCTACGCTACCGTCGTGAAAGGGTTTGGACCCAAGAGTCCTTCGGTGTCTCATTCGGGCCACAGTCTCTGCTTGGAGAATTTCGACCTGACGAAGTCCCGTCTGAGATTCGGCGCGTGCTGAGAGCTATCGAGGGCGAAGAATCACTCGGGCACTAGAGGGTTTTTTATGGGGAGAGGAAGGGCGGCGCCTACTGCAGCACGCCCGCCTTCTCTAACTCGGTGATCTCCGCCTCGCTCAGCCCCGCGAACTCGTGCAGCACCTTGCGCGTGTGCTCGCCGAGCAGCGGCGCCGCGCGCTCGATGCCGCGAGGCGACTTCGGCAGGATGCTCCCCGTGTGCGTCAGCGGATACTCGCCGATCTTGGGGTGCTTCTGCATCGTGAACGTCTTGCGCTCCGCGAGCACCGGGTCGTTCCAGTTGTCCTCGATGTTCTGCACCACGCCGGCCTGCACGCCGTGCTGCTGCAGCCGCTTCATCAGGTCGTGCGCCTCGAACTGCCGCGTCCATTCGCCGATGCGCTTCTCCAGTTCGTCGACGCGCTTGAGCCGCGCGAGGGTTGTCTCATAATCCGGGGACTTCGCCCAGGCGGGTGAGTCCATCGCTTCCACGAGGCCATTCCACTCGGCATCGTTCTCCGCCGCGATGGCGATCCAGCGGTCGTCGCCCTTTGTCGGAAACGCGGCGTGCGGCGCGGCCCACTCGCTGCGATTGGCGAGACGCGGCCGCAGGCGCTTGTTCGCCGTCACCTCGAGTACCGCCCAACCCAGCGTGTAGGCGCACGCCTCGACCTGCGAGATGTCGAGGTAGATGCCCTTGCCCGTGCGTCGCCGGTAGTGCAGCGCGCCGATGACAGCCGTCGCCATGAACCGTGGCGCGAGCGTGTCCGAAATCGTGCCGTTCGGCCCCACCGGCTCGCGGTCCGGCCAGCCGGCCCAGTAGTTGAAGCCCGAGAGCGCCGAACCCTGGCCGCCGAAGCCCGGATAGTCCTTGTGCGGCCCCGTCTGTCCTTGGAGGCAGCCCGACACCATGATCAGGGTCGGATTGACCTTCTTCAGATCGTCGTACGCCAGCCCGAACTTCTGCATGTTCCCAGGGGAAAAATTCTCGCTGACGATGTCCGCCCACTTCGCCAGCCGCTTCGCGACCTCCTGGCCCTTCGGGTCGCGCAGGTTGATCGTCACCGACAACTTGTTGGGGTTGAGCACGCCGAACGAGATCGCGCCGTCGAGGTCCTGTGGCGAGCCCACGTGCGGCGGGTAGATGCGCAAGAAGTCCGGCCGCTGGCGCGACTCGACGCGCACGACGGTCGCGCCGAAGTCGCCGAGGTAGCGCGTGGAGATCGGCCCGGCCGCGCCGGACCCGAACTCGACCACCTTGATGCCTTCAAACGCCTTCTTCATTGCTTCTTCTTTTCCGTTACCCCTTAACCCCTAACCCTCAATCCTTTCTCTAAATTATCCCCGCTTCCTTCAGCGTCACCAACTGGTCGCGCGTGAGCCCCAACTCCGTTTCGTACACCTCGATGTTGTGCTCCCCGATCAGCGGCGCGCGGTGGCGTATCCCTACGAAGGCCTGCTCGCTCTTCGCGAACGCGCCAGGGTACACGATGCTGGTCTTCAGCTCCGGGTGCTCGATAGGCACGAAGAATTTTCTATCTTGCAGATGCCGGTCCTGCAACTGCAACTCGGGGTTGTATATCGGCGCGATCATCAGCACCTTTTCCACCGCCGCCTCGTACAACGCCTTCGCCGTCTTCGACATGAAGAAGGCCTGCAATTCGGCCGTCATCTTGTCGACCTCTTCCTGCGTCAGATTGTTGTTGTTGTAGTTCTTCCAGTCGATGCTGTCGAGGTGCGAGACCTTCGCGCCCTCGGCCTTCATCCACTGCACGAGGTGCTGGAACGGCGGGATGCGCGCCGGGCCGCCGCGCATGCCGAACGAGATGAACCCATCCTTGCAGGGCCAGATCTCTCGCTGGAACGTGACGCCCTTGGGCCCCTTCACCGTGTACCGTGCGCCGCTCCGCTTCCCCTTCTCCTTGCGTTGCACCCACATCGTCGGCAAGGAGTAGGCGATCAACTGCATCGGCTCGTAGATCGAGGTGTCGATGTGCTGGCCCTCGCCGGTCTGCTCGCGATGCCACAGCGCGGTGAGGATCGCGTTCGCGCACTCCGCGCC
>JACQEE010000364.1 GCA_016200725.1 Chloroflexota bacterium | reverse complement strand
GGTAGTAAAGGCGCTCACGCTGTGGTCGGTGTCGGGCGGACCATTCGCGTCGCAGGTGCTGGGCCACGACTACCATGTGCCGTTCATGCGCGCGGCGCAAATGGGCGGGATGGCGGCGGTCGCGAAGACGGTGTTCTTCGCGGAGCGCATCCAGGCGAACGCGTCGAACCGCGAGCGGCTGCTGGCGATGGATGCCGAGCAGTTCGCGGAGACGATGATGCGGTGGGACGTCTTCTTCTACCCGCAGCCCGACATGCCCACGATCGGGACGACGGAGTCGCAGTTACGAGGCATCCGCGCGCCGACACTGGTATTCGAGGGGAACGACGACATCCATTGCAAAGCGGCGTCGGACGCAGTCGCGCGGCTGGTACCGGGAGCGGTGTATGTGCCGTGCCCGTGGACACGCGAGGACTTCATGGCGCACTACACAGGCAAGCGCACAGGCGGAATCATGAGCCTCTATCCACTTATAACGCCTCAGGTATTGGAGTTCATCGACCGGGTGGAGCGCAAGCGGTAGGCGAGCCAGTCGCTTCGGTATAATGTTTTGGGTACGCCTCGCCGGAGCGCCGATGAACGAACGGGAAGCCTACAAGTCGCCACATCCGCCATCGTGCACCTGCGCGGTGTGCACAGAGCGGCGCCTCCGGCGGGTGAAGTCGCCGGGCCTATGGCAGCGGCTCACAGGGCCCTTCCGGCGGCGACGGTAGCCCTTCTCATTGCCCCGTGGTGCAGTGGTAGCACAGAGGACTTTGAATCCTTTGACCCTGGTTCGAACCCAGGCGGGGCAGCCAGACTTTTGCGCTCCGACCTTTACCACGTTTTTCTTTTGTTATGTCCAGAGCCAGTAAGTTGGTAGACTTGGCACAGGAGTGAGACCATGACACAGATCATCCCTGACCGCGACAAGCAGAAGTTGAAAGAAATCCTGGAGCAGGAGCTCACCGGGGATGTGAACATCGCAGTGTTGACCCAACCGGGGTCGGCGGGCCTGATCGTGCCAGGGATGCCGCAGCGAGCGTACGCGGAGACGGAGCAGTTGCTGCGAGAGGTCGCGGAGTTGTCGCCGAAGGTCAAACTGCAGGTATTCAACGTGCAGGCGGAACCGCAGCGCCTTGAAGAGTACAGCGTCGCGGAGACGCCGGCGATCGTGTTCGGCGTGGATGGGAAGCGAAACCTGCGCTACTTCGGATTCCCGGGCGGCGGCGAATTCTCAGCGCTGCTGCGTGACATGGTGCGTGTATCACAAAAGGACTCCGAGGTGGACGAGAAGGCGCGGCCGATGGTGGACGCGCTGCCGCCAATACACGTCGAGGTGTTCGTCACCCCTACCTGACCGCACTGCCCACGGATGGCCAGTCTGGCCTCAGCGATGGCACTGCAAAACTCGAATGTCACAGTCGACATCGTGGAATCGAACGAGTTCCCCGAAATCTCGGGGCGTTACGGCATCCGCGGAGTGCCGACAACGGTGATTGACGAGACGACGCAGGTGGTGGGCGCGGTGCCGATGGCGCACTTCTTGCAGGAGATCACTCAGCACTTAGTAGAACGGCAAAAGGGCCAAGGGTAGGCGGGTCGACTGATCTCACGCTACTGGGCGCTGGGGAAATGGCACCGACTGCGTCGCAGACTTTTTGAAGAGGCCTCTGAAACCCCAGGCGAGTTGGGACCAGAAGTTTTCAGGAACGCGCTCGCCGAAGAGGCCGAATCGCTCTGGCTGCTTGCCCTTCGGCAGGTAGAAGGTGCCGAAGAGCATGTCTGGCCAGACAAAGCCGCCGGAGAAGTTCCTATTCAGTCCTTCCTCCTGGCTCGTGTGGTGCCAGCGATGGAAGACAGGTGTGGCGAAGACGTAGCGCATGGGGCCGAAGCCGAACGGCACGTTGGCGTGGATGAAGATCGCGTAGAAGGTGAGAATGGGCGCGGCCACGCTCACGGCGGTGAAGTTGAACCCCATTATGAGCAGCGGCGCGGCCTGCAGGAGTTTCATGCCGATTTCGTTGACAGGGTGAACGCGCACCGAGGCCAGCCAATCGACCCACTCGGATGAGTGGTGCACGGCGTGGAAGGGCCAGAGCGGCTTGACTCGGTGGAACCAGCGATGGCCCCAGTATGATGCGAGGTCGAGGAAGACGATGATCTCGAAGGTCTGGAGCCAGAGCGGCTGACGACCGATCGCGGTGTCGCGATCAAAGAAGCGTTTGATCCCCTCGCCAGCAGGCGCACCGAAGGAAATCGCGATGACGATGGCAGCGACCAGGGCCACAACGAGAAAGGCGAGTCGGGTAGAAAGTGGTGTAACGACCCACCAAACGATATCAGTACGGGTAGCGCCCTTCGCTCGCGGACGGCGAGCTAGCGCAGGCCAGCGCCGCTCGATGAACCAGAACACGGCGCTGAGGAGCGCGAAGGCGACGATGAGACCGATCAGTAACTTGCCGAAGTATGCTGCCATGCTTCTACATTACCACCACGTCAAAGCGGCGGAACCCCAGCAGTTCGCCCCTACCCCAAGCCATACATGCGGGCGGCGTTGTCGGCAGTCATCAGTTGGCGCTCCTTGGCGGGGACGCCTTCAAAGAGGTAGTCGAGGGTCTTCTGCGACTCGGGCCATGTGCTGGCGTTGTGGGGGTAGTCGCTGGACCACATGAGGT
>JACQEE010000373.1 GCA_016200725.1 Chloroflexota bacterium | reverse complement strand
TTGCCCGCCCCGTTGCGCCCGATGACGCCGATGACTTCGCCGGGCTGCACATCGAAGGACACATCGCGCAACGCCCAGAAGGATTCGCTCGCGTCCGCCTGCTCCTTGCCGACGTTCTTCACCCAGTGCGTGAGCTGGTCGCGCAACGTGTCCTGCGACTTGGCCGCACCGAGCCGATACTGCTTGGAGATGCTGCGGACGCTGATGATGGGCTTGGGCATGGGGATAAACCACTAATCGGCACTGACCGGCACTAATGGGGACAGGCGTGCTGCGTGTTCCGTGTTTCGTGAATGACTTCGAGCGCGTCCTGCCGTGCTCACGCAACACGCAACACGCAGCACGCTCTCGGATAAGTGCCAGTAAGTGTCCATCAGTGGTCAGATGACATCCGCAAACGTCTTCTCCGCGCGGCGGAAGTAGAGCGCGCCGCTGACCAGCAGCACGGCGATGACGCCGATGCTCACGCCGAAACCCGGCCAATACGGCTCGAACGCCCCGCCCAGCACGCCCCAACGGAAGCCGTCAATCACCCCGACCATCGGGTTCAGGCTGAAGAGGAAGAACACCGTGTCGCCGAACTTCTCACGCACGAGGCTCGACGGAAACGCCACCGGACTCGCATAGAGGCCCATCTGCACGATGAACGGCACGATGTATTTCACGTCGCGATACTTCACGTTCAGCGCCGAGAGCCACAGGCCGATGGCAAACGCGGCGGCGAAGGCCACGAGGAAGAACACCGGCAACAGGAGCAAGTGCAGTTGCCAGCTCACGCCCGCCCAAATCATCACGCCGAACAAAATCACCAGCCCGATGGCGAAGTCCACCGCGCCGCTGATAACCGCGCTGGCCGGGATGATGAGGCGCGGGAAGTAGATTTTGGAAATCATGTTCGACGAGCCGACGAGCGAGTTGCTGCTCTCGGCCATCGCGTTGGCGAAGAACTGCCACGGGAGCAACCCGGCCAGCGTGAGCACGGCGTAAGTCTCGAAGTTCATCCCCTTCTTCTCCGAGAAACCCGCGAGCTTCCCGAAGACGATCGTGAACACGACCATCGTGAGGAACGGCTTGAGCACCGCCCACGCGACGCCAAGCACGGCCTGCTTGTAGCGCACGAGGATGTCCCGCCACGCAAGGAACCAGAATAGCTCGCGGTAGCGCCACAGCTCGTCGAAGTCCACGGCCACGAGGCCTTTCTTCGGGCGGATGACGCGCTCGTAGTCGGCGAGTTCGTTGACGTGTGGTTCAGGGGCGGTCATGCGGAGACGAGGCTGGACGAAGGGGAAGGAGTTTCAAGTCTGGCGACTGCGAAATTTCTTCTGAGGACCCCGCCGCCTGCGTTCAGGGCTGAAAGCCCATTATGTGACAGCCCGGGGTGGAGCGAACGGAGTGAGCGCAGTCCCGGGATTTCGGTGGAAGAGCGGGCAAGGGCTGTAAGCCCGGAACAATCGGTGACGCAGCACGCCAGGAGTTTCGCGCTTCCAGCGCTCCTTCCATCCCTATGGCCAACACCCGGGGCTTCACCCCGGGCTGTCAAATGGCGGGCTTGCAGCCCTCCCGAATTCGCAGACAGCTTTATCGGCGAGATTGCATCGTGTTCCTTCATGCGGGCTTCAGATGCCGAAGCTTCACCCCACATTCGCCACATACCAGTCCAGCGCGAGTTCCAGGCCCTGCGGCATCGTGTGCGTGGGCGCGTAGCCGAGGAGGAGGCGGGCCTTGTCCACGTTGGCGAGCGAGTGGCGCACATCGCCGACGCGGAACTCGCGGTAGGTGGGCTTCTGCTCGGGCAGCGACGGGTTGCGCCGACGCATGCCGTCGTGGATGGCGCGGTAGAGGTCGTTGAGCGTGGTGCGGTCGCCCACGGCGATGTTGTAGGCCTGGTTCACCGCGTCCTCGTTCTGCGTGGTGGCGGCGAGCAGGTTTGCCTGCACGACGTTTTCCACGAAGCAGAAGTCGCGGCTGGTCTCGCCGTCGCCGTTGATGAAGACGGGTTCCTTCTTCAACAGCGACGCGACCCACTTGGGCATGACGGCGGCATAGGCTCCGTCGGGGTCCTGGCGCGGGCCGAAGACGTTGAAGTAGCGCAGGCCGATGGCCTTGAAGCCGTAGGTGCGCGCGAAGACGTCGGCGTAAATCTCGTTGAACTTCTTGGTCGCGGCGTAGGGTGAGAGGACGTTGCCGACCTTGTCCTCGACCTTGGGGAGGTCCGGGTGGTCGCCATAGACGGAGCTGCTGGAGGCATAGACGAGGCGCTTCACCTGCGCGTCGCGCGCGGCGAGCATGATGTTCAGGAAGCCGAGGACGTTGGCCTCGTTGCTGGTCACGGGGTCGGCCACGGAGCGCGGCACGGAACCGAGCGCGCCCTGATGCAGGACGTAATCCACACCCGCGCACGCCTCGTGGCAGAGGTGGCCGACGCGGAGATCGGCGTCGAGGAAGCGGAAGCGCTCCCACTGGCTGGCGGTGACGAGGTCCTTGAGCTGGTTGAGGTTCTTGCGGTGGCCGGTGGCGAAGTTGTCGAGGCCCACGACGCGCTGGTCGAGCTTGAGCAGCGCCTCCACGAGGTTGGAGCCGATGAAGCCGGCGGCTCCGGTGACGAGCCAGGTGCGGGGGGATTTCTTCAGCTCGGCGCGGAGGGTTTCGTAGGCGGACATGGGGAGTTACGTTTTACGCATTACGAGTTACGCAGTTGGGGCGGGCGATAAACGTAATGCGTAATGCGT
>JACQEE010000372.1 GCA_016200725.1 Chloroflexota bacterium | reverse complement strand
AGTGGATATCCATGTTCGCGCGACGCCACATGCACGAGTACGGCACCAAGACCACCGCCTTCGGCACGATTGCCATGAATCAGCGCGCCAACGCCGTGCGCAATCCCAACGCCGTCATGCGCAAGCCCATCACTCTCGAGGATCACGCCTCGTCGCGCTACATCTCTGCGCCGCTGCGCCTCCTCGATTGCTGCCTCAACACCGATGGCTGCTGCGCCTTCATCGTCACCTCAGCCGAGCGAGCGCGGCAGTTGAAGCAGCGCCCCGCCTACATCATGGGCGCCGCGATGGGCCTCGGGCCGAAGCAAGAGGTCGTGCGCACCTACAATCGGCCCTCGATGACGACGTTCCCCGAGACGCAGGCCACTTCGAAGCGCCTCTTCGACATGGCCGGTGTGAAGCCCAGCGACGTGGACGTGGCGCAGATCTACGATCACTTCACGCCTGGGGTGCTCATCGCGCTCGAGGACTGGGGCTTCTGCAAGAAGGGCGACGGCGGCCCCTTCGTCGAGAGCGGCGCGACCGCCTGGCCCAGCGGTAAGTTGCCCGTCAACACGCACGGCGGCAACCTATCCGAGGGCTACATCCACGGCTTCACGCACATCCTCGAAGGCGTCCGCCAACTCCGAGGCACATCCACATCGCAGGTCAAGAACGTCGAGTTGTCGTTCGTCGCCAGCGCCGCCTTCGTCCCTACAAGCGGCCTCATCCTGCACTAGCCAACTGACTCCCTGAGCGAATGCGAAGGGTCTAGCACACCCTGTATTGCACACGAGTGCCTACGGATTCCCCTTCCCTCCCAGGGAAGGGGCTAGGGGTTAGGTTCCCGTCCCGCCACCAGCGTCGCCGCCGCCGCGTAGATGCCGCCTGGCCCGTGCGCCACGCCGACCTTCGCGTTCTTCACCTGGCGAGCGCCGCCCTCCCCGCGAAGTTGTCGAGTCAACTCGATCATCGGGTACATGCCGTACATCCCCGAGTGGCCGTACGACATTCCCCCGCCGTTCGTGTTCAGCGGGAACGACCCGCCCGGCGCCGTGCGCTGCCCCTCAAGGAACGGCCCGCCCTCGCCGGGGTCGACGAACCCCAGGTCCTCGAGCGCCATAAGCGGCGTGATCGCGAAGGCGTCGTACAGCTCCGCGACGTTCATGTCCTTCGGCTTGAGCCCGGCCATCTCGAACGCGGCATTGCTCGACTTCTTCGCCGAGTCCGACGTGAGCATGTCGCGCATCATGCTGATCTGGCTGTGCGATGTCGCCTCGCCCGTGCCCAGCACGTAGACCGGCGGCTTGCGCAGCGACTTCGCGCGGTCCGCTCGCGTCAGCACGAGTGCGCCGCCCATGTCCTCGACGAGACAGCACATCAGCAACGTGAACGGCCAGCAGATCGGCCGCGCATTCATCACATCGTCGACCGTGATCGGCGCCTTCTGCACCGCCTTGGGGTGCAGCGCCGCCCACTTGCGCTGCGCGACCGCCAGTTCAGCCATCTGCTCGCGCTTCGTGCCGAACTGGTGCATGTGACGCGTCGCGCAGAACGAGAACATCGAGAACGCGCCCGTCAACCCGAAGACGGACTCGAACTGCCCCGTCGTGCTCTGCGGCTGGAAGCCGTACGTCGGCCCGGCGATGCGCGACCGCCCGCTCTCGCCATGTACGATGAGCGCGACGTCGATCATCCCCGCGTTGAGCGCCAGCATTGCGTGCTCGACATGGATGATGAACGAGCAGCCGCCCACCATCGTCCCGTCGGTGTAGCGCGGCACGATGCCCAGCATCTCCCCGATCTGGTTGCTGTTGAGCCCCGCGGTGAAGATGCCGTCGACGTCCTTGAACGTCAGCCCGGCGTCCGCCAGCGCATTGCGCGCCGCCTCGAGCCCGAGCGTCATCGCCGACGCGTCCGGCCGCGAGCCGATCGTGTCCGCCTCGCTCGCCCCGACAATGCACACCTTGCCGCGCAAGTCCTTCAGCGCCATGAATCGCTCCTTCGTCGCTCTCACACCGCCTACGCCCTGAAGCCGTCTGCGGCGAAGGGCCTGGGGTGGTGGGGTCTTCTCTTTCTTCGTCATCCTTGGCGCGTCTTCGCGCCGAGGATCTGGGGTGGGGTGGTCTTTCCCTCTCCTCTTCGTAGGGGCGACCCGGTGGGTCGCCCATCTTCCTCACGCCCCGTATGGCTGCACCACGCCTCGTCGTGCCCTGTCAATCAATCTCTCT
>JACQEE010000363.1 GCA_016200725.1 Chloroflexota bacterium | reverse complement strand
CACGGCGGCGATTGCCTGTCCACCATGTACATCGATCGCACAACTCCCCTTCGATGGCGCTGCGCCAAAGGCCACACCTGGCAAGCCATGCTGTCAAGGGTACGCCCGAACCACGGCCCCGGTAGCTGGTGCCGCATCTGCGCGAAGGGCGGGAGGAGACTCGGCATCGAACAGATGCGGGAGTTGGCGCGCTCGCGCGGCGGCCGGTGTCTCTCCACCGTGTACCACAACAGCCTCACGCCGCTACGCTGGCAATGCGCCGAAGGGCACGAGTGGCTCGCCACTGCCGGCAACGTCCACAAACGTCGAGGCACGTGGTGCCCCTTCTGCGGCCATCGCCGTCCCTGAACCTCCGCCCTACTGCTCGTGGACGTCTTCTAAATAGGTGTAGCCGTGCAGGCCTTCTTCGTAGAACTTCAATAGCGCCCCGCTCTCTTCGTAGGTGAGCTTGCCCTCGCGCAACGCCGCTTCGACGTCGCGCCGCAGCAGGGTCACCAGCGTGTCGCTCTTGAACTGCACGTAGTCGAGGACCTCGCGGACGGTGTCGCCCTTGATCACCGAATCGAGCATGGTCTCGCCGGTCGGACCCAGCCGAACGTGCACCGCGTTGGTATCGCCGAAGAGGTTGTGCAGGTCGCCCAGAATCTCCTGGTACGCGCCCAGCAGGAACGCGCCGAGAAAGTAATCGCCACCGTCGAAGCTGTGGAGTTGGAGCGTGCGCTTTACGTCGCGGCGGTCGATGAAGGCATCGACCTTGCCATCGGAATCGCACGTGATGTCGCCAAGCACGGCCGGGCAGGTGGGCTCCTCATTCAGCCGGTGGATCGGCATGATCGGGAAGAGCTGCTTGATCGCCCAACTGTCCGGCATGCTCTGGAATAGCGAGAAGTTGCAGAAGTAGGTGTCGGAGAGCATCGCGTCGATGCCCTCGAGTTCTTCGGGGAAGAAGTCGAGCTCGCGGGCCTGGCGCTGGATCTTGCGCGAAATGGCCCAGTACAGGTTCTCCGCGACGCAGCGTTGCTCGAGCGACAGGTAGCCGAGACTGAAGAGGTTCAAGGCCTGATCGAGCGCCTGTTGCGCGTCGTGGTAGCTTTCGAGAAGGTTTTTCGCGGTCAGGCCGCGCAGGGTTTCGGCCAGGTCGATGAGTGGCTGCTCGGCGTCTTTCGGCGGCTCCGCCGGCACGTCGCCCTCGCCCATGCCGGCCACGCCGAGCACGTTGAAGACAAGCACGCTGTGGTAGGCCGCGATGGCGCGTCCGCTTTCGGTAATAATCGTCGGGTGCGCGACTTCGACCTCGTCGCAGACGTTCTGGACGTGATAGATGATGTCGTTGGCGTATTCCTGGAGCGTGTAGTTGACGCTCGATTCGAAGTCCGTCTGCGACCCGTCGTAATCGATGCCGAGTCCGCCGCCGACGTCGAGGTACCTCAAGCCCGCGCCCGCGCGGGCCAGATCCACGTAGACGCGGACGGCCTCGTTGACCGCGCCCTTGATCTGGCGGATGTTGGTGATCTGGCTGCCCAGGTGGAAGTGGAGCAGGTTCAGGCAGTCGGCCATCCCGAGTTCCTTCAACTCGCCGAGGGCGCGCATGGCCTCGGTCGCCGAGAGGCCGAACTTGCTGCGGTAGCCGCCCGACGACTTCCACTTCCCCGACCCGCGGCTCGCCAGCTTGACGCGCAGCCCGATACTGGGCCGCACGCCCACGCGCGCGCTGTACTTCAGGATCAGGTGCAGCTCGGTGTACTTCTCCACCACCGGGATGATCTTGCGGCCGATCTTCTGGGCCAGCATCGCCATCTCGATGTACTCGTCGTCTTTGAAGCCGTTGCAGATGATGGGAGTCTCGTTATCGGCGAGCGCCATGACGGCCATCAGCTCGGGCTTCGACCCGGCTTCCAGGCCGAAGCGGAACGGCCTGCCGAATTCCAGGACCTCCTCGACCACCTGGCGCTGCTGGTTCACCTTGATGGGGTAGACGCAGCAGTAGCCGCCCTGATACTTGTGCTCGGCGATGGCGGTCTCGAAGGCGGTATGGATGTCGCTCAGGCGGTGCTTGAGGATATCGGCGAAACGGATCAGGATAGGCAGGCCGATGCCGCGGAGCACCAGCGTGTCGATCAGGTTCTTCAGATCGATCGACCGCGCCGGGTCCTTCTCCGGATGAACCCGCACATGCCCGTTCTCCCCGACGGAGAAGTACCCTTTGCCCCAGCTTGCGACATCGTAGAAGTCGCTGGCCCTCTGCGGGGTCCAGCGCTCCGTAGGCTCGATCACCAGCGAACCCTTGCGGCCGTTCCTCTCCAACCCTGGTTTCTCCTTTTTTTCAGTTGCCTGAACTTTCAGTTTCTCCGGAAATGCCAATCCTTGCAACAAAAAACTGACCCCCTTTTCACCGCCGTCTGAATTTGATAGGCTGTCAGCCAATTAAAATCCAGACTCCTCCACTCGTTTCTGGGTAGCCGGCGAGCCGGCCAAGTATATTATCCGGGCTTCTTAAGTACCAAGGAGGGGCTTACATGAGCACTGTCCTTACCGGGACACCAACGGCAACCTACCCGGTTTCTGCGGAACCGCAACCCAAGCCGCAATTTCCAGGTATTCCTACTACTTCCGACGGCGCGGGCATGGTCGTCTGGGTGGAAACCCAAATCACCCAAGGCGCCTGCGCCTATCCGATCACATCGTCCACCACGATGGGTGGTGGCTACCAGATGGAGGTGGCGAACGGCAAGCGCAACCTCTGGGGCGACGAGCTCGCGTTCATCGAACCCGAGAGCGAGCACAGCGCCGCCAGCACCTGCGAAGGCTTCGCCGTGGCCGGCGGACGCGTGACCAACTTCACTTCCGGCCAGGGACTGATCCTGATGAAGGAGGTCCTCTACGCGATCTCCGGGAAACGCCTGCCGATCGTCTTCCACATCGGCGCGCGGGCCCTGACCTCGCACTCGCTCAACGTCCACGCCGGCCATGACGACGTGGTCGGAGTCGCCGACTGCGGCTGGGGCGTGCTCTACGCGCGCAACGCGCAGGAGGCCGGCGATTACGCGCTGATCACGCGGCGCGTCGCCGAGGAGACCGAGACCCCGTTCCTCAACGTGCAGGACGGCTTTCTCACCACCCACACCATCGAGAACGTCCTGCTGCCCGAGCCCGACCTGATGAAGCTCTTCGTCGGGCCGCCCGCGGAGCACGTGCGCAACCTGATGGATCCGCAGATCCCGCTCATGTCCGGCGTGGTCCAGAACCAGGACAGCTACATGAAGGGCAAGATCGCCCAGCGCCTCTACTACGACCGCATCCTGCCCGTGCTGGAACGGACTTTCGACGAATACTACGCGCTCACCGGCCGCCGCTACGGGCTGGTGATGCCGTACCGCCTCGAAGACGCCGAATACGCGATCGTCGGTTCGGGCTGCATGATCGAGACCGCTGAGGCCGCGGTGGATTACCTGCGCGAGAAGCTCGGCATCAAGGTTGGCATTCTGCACCTCACCTGCTTCCGCCCCTTCCCCTCGGCCGCGGTCGTGCGCGCCCTGCGCCACGTCAAGGCGATTTCGGTGATCGAGCGGCTGGACGTGCCCATGATGCAGTCCAACCCGCAGCTCTGCGAGATCAAGGCCGCTTTCGCCGATGCGCTCAGCGGAACTCCGGGCTATCCCGCCGTTCACAGGATGCCGCGGTTCATGGGCGGATCGGCCGGCCTCGGCAGCCGCGACGTCCGCGCCGGCGACTTCATCGCCATGGCGGAAAACATGTGCGCGGCCGAACCGCGCCACTACTTCACGGTCGGCATCAAGCACTCGACCGCCCTGCCGGTATCGGTCGATCCCGACGTCCGCTCGCCGGGCTCGTTCTCCATGCGCGGCCACTCGGTCGGCGGCTACGGATCGGTGACCACCAATAAGGTGATCGCGACCATTGCCGGCGAGGTCTTCGGCATGGACGTGCAGGCCTATCCCAAGTACGGCTCCGAAAAGAAGGGTCTGCCGACCACGTACTACCTGACCATCGCGCGCCAGCACATCCGCGTGCATTCCGAGCTGGAGCACGTGGAGTTCGTCGCGCTCAACGACGTGAACGCGTTCAACCTGGAAAATCCGCTGGCTGGGCTCGCGCCCAACGGAATGGTCTTCGTGCAGAGCGAAAAGGCCGATCCGGCCGCGATCTGGGCCTCCGTGCCCGCCTGGGCGCGCAAGGAGATGGTGGAAAAGAACGCCCGCCTGTTCGCGCTCGATACAGTCGAGATCGCGCGCCAGGCGTCGTCCCGCGCCGACCTCCAGCAGCGCATGCAGGGCATCGTGCTGCTTGGTGTCTTCCTGCGCATTACTCCGTTCCAATCGGAGCTGAGCCTGAGCGAGGAAGCGATCTTCGCCGGCGTCGAAAAGTCGCTGCGCAAGTACTTCGGCAAGCGCGGCGATCGCGTGGTGCAGGACAACCTGGTGGCTGTCCGGCGCGGCTATCACGAAATCATCGAAACCCCGCGAGAGGTCATGTTGTCAACGGCCGCTACCGACAGTCTTAACGGCCACCTGAGGATCATGTAGCGAAAGGAGACCGCTATGACGCCACTCACCACATACGAAGCCCGCCTCGAAGACATCCGCGCCAACGTCGTCGACATCGAAGATTTCAACGAACGCGTTGTCGGCGCATACAACTCCGGCCTCGCCGAGCGCGCCCTGCCCGCCGACGACTACACCGCCCGCAGCGTCGTGCCCGCCGGCACCGGCGCGCTCCGCGACTTCAGCTACATCGCGCCCGACATCCCCGAGTTCCTTCCGGAGAACTGCGTCGGCTGCATGGACTGCGTGACGCAGTGCCCCGACACCGCCATCCTCGGCAAGGTTGCCGAGCCGGCTACTCTCGCCGACCACCTGGCCGGCATCCCCGACGAATCGCTGCGCGGCCGCATCGGTACCCAGTGGGCCGTCACCAACAAGTACTTCAACGTCCTGGAAAAGAAGGGCGTGGGCGGTGGCAAGTTCGGCATCTTTATCGACCTCACCAAATGCAAGGGCTGTGCCGAATGCGTCGATGCCTGCGGCGATCACAAGGCCCTGCGCATGATACGCAAGATCCCCGAGAACCTGGACTGGTTCCGCCAGACCTTCAGCGTCTACAAGGCCATGCCGGAGACGCCCGCGAAGTTCATCAACGAGAAGGCGCTCTCCGACATGATGCTGACCGAGCGATCGCTGCTCTACGTCGGCGGCGCCGGCTCCTGCATGGGCTGCGGCGAAGCCACGGCGCTGCGCATGATGCTCGCCGCCACCGGCTTCCTCTATGGCCAGGAGAACGTCGGCATCGTCGCCGCTACCGGCTGCAATACGGTCTACACGTCCACCTACCCGTACAATCCCTATCGCGTCTCCTGGACCAATTCGCTGTTCGAAAACGCGCCCGCAGACGCCATGGGAGTGCGCGCGCGCTGGGACCAGCTTGGCTGGAGCAACAAGCGCCTCTGGATCATCGGCGGCGATGGCGCCATGAACGATATCGGTTTCCAGTCGCTGTCCCGCATGATGGCATCCGGCGCCGATATCAAGGTTCTGGTGCTGGACACGCAGGTCTATTCCAACACCGGCGGCCAGGCATCGACCAGCTCGTTCAAGGGGCAGGACGCGAAGATGAGCTACCACGGCTCGTCTATCGCAGGCAAGAAGGAGAACCGCAAGGAACTGGCCAACATCTGCATGATGCACAAGGACGTCT
>JACQEE010000362.1 GCA_016200725.1 Chloroflexota bacterium | reverse complement strand
GTTCCCGAGGCCGGCGACACCATCCAGACGATGAAGGCAGGCCTCATGGAGATCGGCGATATCTTCGTCGTCAACAAATCCGACCGTGACGGCGCTGACAAACTTGCGCAGGAAATCGCGGCCAGCCTGCACCTCAGTGCGAAGCAGAGCGAGTGGGACGTGCCGGTGATCAACACGCAGGCGGTCAGGGGCGTGGGCGTCAAGGAGTTGTTTGAGGCCATCCGGCGCCACCGCGCTGCTATCGAGAAGTCCGGCGAACTCGCCCGCCGCCGGGAGCAGCGCCGCGAGACGCAGTTCTTCAAGACCGTCGAAGAGCGTATCGCGCGCGGCTTCCACCAGCTACTAGCCACCGACCCCAGCCTCAAGTCCGTCGTTGAGCGTATCCACCGCGGCGAACTCGATCCCTACACCGCCGCCCTCGATCTCCTCCGCGACCGCGCCCTCCTCCGCCGCTGGACCGACTCGCTCTAGGGAGCGACGGGGAACAACGACGTCACGGTCATCTCGGCCTCTGGGTCGAGGCAGCGAGCCGCACAGCCCAGCCGAGCCCTGTCACCGCCACGAGCGCTGCGGCCGTACACAGTACGCTCACCTGAGTCGGTCCACGCAACTCCTTGAGCGCGTAGATAGCGATCCCGACACCAGCCAGCATCAACAGCCACTCTGTGATAGGCCGCAACAGTCCCCGGCCCTCGGTAGGTGGACCCAGCATTGTCTTGCCGCCGAAAAGCGTGCCACGCTGCCAGGGCGCGCCAAACAACGGCAGTGTGAGACGGTCGAGGCCCCACCAGCCCGCTGTCTTCCACGCAATCATCACCAGGATGCCGATCAGTCCGAGTACCGGGTTGGTGCTCGCGGTCCCCGCCAGCATGAAGTTCCAGTTCATGAATGCGCCGAAGAACGCCGCGATTCCGGTGAAGAAGCCCACGAGCAGCGCGATGCCGACGAGCGTCTCGCCCACGGCGATCAGCGGCCCGAACCATACAGCCCATCCGTGGTCGAGCATGAACGAGAGGAAGTGCCGGTACCAGTCGTAGGCGATCGCCGGGTGTCCGGTTGCCGGTACCGCGACTGCGTGCTGCCAAAACCCCTTGATTGCCACGCCATGCTGGTTGATCCATCCGTCGCCCGTCAGTTTCTCCCAGCCTGCGTGGAGCCAATTCCAGCCGATGTACACTCGGGCGATAAGCCACAGCCACGAGAACTCCGTGCTGCTGAACAATCGGGTCACCCACGGCGGGTCGCGCAGAACCTGCGGTTGGACCGCTTGGCTCGTCATGGCATCCTCCTGCTCTCTGGAGACGCTTCCTAAAGCATGGCGCAGCCACATGCATGCGCCGTGAATAAACCCGCTCCGTGTGTGAAGAGTTGGTGAGACGCGACCAGTGAAACGAGTCCGGCGGGGCTTGGGTCGAGCACACTGTCCACATACAATGACGCTACGAGGTGTTCCATGCCTGATAAAACCTACGACGTCCTCATCGCCGGCCAAGGCGTGGCGGCCTTCAGCGCCGCCCTCTACGCCGCGCGCTACCGCATCGACACCGTCGTCGTCGGCGAGAAGTTCGGCGGCGAGACTGCAACCGGCGGCCTCATCGAGAACTATCCGGGGATTTACGAAATCGAAGGACTGGACCTGATGATCAAGATGAAAGAGCAGACGGAGAAGTACGGCGTCCCCATCGTCGATGCCAAGGTCATCCGCATCGAGCGCGAGGGCGAGTGCTTTCGTTGCTCGACTGAAGAGCAGTCCTACCGCGCGGCTAGCGTCATCCTGGCCGTCGGTCGCGAGCGCCGCAAACTCGGACTCGATCACGAGGACGAGTGGACCGGCCGCGGTGTCTCCTACTGCTCGGTCTGCGACGCGCCCCTCAATCGGAACAAAGTCACTGCCGTCGTCGGTGGAGGCGACGCTGCGATCAAAGGGGCAGTGCTCCTGAGCCAGTACGCCAAGAAGGTCTATGTCATCTATCGTGGACCGCGCTTCACGCGTCCCGAGCCCGCCAACCTGCGCCACCTCGAGGAGCGAGGCAACGTCGAGATGCTCTTCAACACGAATGTCGTCCGCCTCCTCGGCAGCGATGGCCTCACCGGCATCGAACTCGACCGCCCCGTCCACGGCGCAAAAGAACTCGCGCTCGACTCCATCTTCGTCGAGATTGGCGCAGACCCCAATGCCAGCCTTGCTGAGCAGCTTGGCGTCAGTCTGACCAGCGAGCACGAGATCGATGTCGACAAGATGATGCGCACCAACATCGAGGGTGTCTTCGCCGCGGGCGACGTCACCAACGCCTCGGGCCATCTCAAGCAGGCGATCACCGCTGCCGCCCAGGGCGCACTCGCCGCTACCTCCGCGTACGCCTATATCTCTACCCACGGCAATGCCTGCGAACGGCATGCGATGGGCTTCGCTCTGGAGAAGGCTGCGTGATCACCCACGATGTCATCGTCGCCATCGACCTCGGCGGCACGAACTTGCGCGTCGCGCTCATGGACGGCCGCGCGCGTATGCTCGAACGTGATCACCAGCCCACGCGTGCCGAAGATGGCCCTGAGCGCGTCGCTGATCGCATCGCCGAGACCGCGCGGCGCATGCTGGCGAAACATGGTCTGGAGAGACCCCTGGCCGTTGGCGCTGCACTCGCATCGCCCATCGATCTCGATGGCGTGATGTACCGCCCGCCGAATCTGGACGCGTGGCAGGTCGTCCCCTTCGGCGCGTTGCTCGCGGAGCGTTTCGGTGCCCCTGTCTT
>JACQEE010000053.1 GCA_016200725.1 Chloroflexota bacterium | reverse complement strand
CGCCGGAACTCGAGAAGGCGCTCTGCCACATCGCCTCGTTCCTCACCCGCGTCGAGTTCGGCGCCGCCGACCGCCTCGGCCCCTGGCTCATCCAGATCGGCTACGCGTACCACGAAGTGAAGATGTTCCTCGGCACGCAGATCATGGACGAGACGCGACACCTCGAGGTCTTTCGCAAGCGCATCTTCGCCAACGGCGGCGGCATGGGCCCGTCCTTCGGCACCGCCGTCGCCCTCGAGTCCGCCTCGCGCCCGATGGCCATGGACCCCAACGCCATCTTCAGCGACTACAACCTCGCCTCCTACATGATCCAGTTCATCGGCGAGGGCATCGTCCTCGACCTCTTCCGCTTCTCCGAGTTCCTCGGCCAGACCGAGGTCGACAAGATCATCTTCCAGCGCGTCATGCAGGACGAGGCGCGCCACGTCTCCTACGGCACCATGCGCCTCAAGTTCTTCCTCGAGCATTGCCCGGACCGTGAGGACGAAGTCGAGAAGATGCACAAGATTGCCGACCAGCTCGAGGTCAACCAGACCGTCTGGATGCTGCTCAACCCGCACATCCTCGAGGCCGGCGCCGTGCTTGCCGGTGGCGGCAGCGCGCACATCGACAAGGGCTACGACGCCTATCGCCAGCTCTACCTCCGCGTGCGCGAGTCCTACCTCCGCCGCTGCGACATGGCCAACTTCGCCCGCCGCGATCGCTGCCTCATGCCACCCGAGCCGCCGTTCTAGGACACGCGGTGCGGTGAGCGACATGGCCACCATCCACCAACTCAACGTCTCCAAGGGTGGCGTCCCTAAGACCGCCATTCCCCAGGCCATGCTTAGCGCGCTCGGCCTCGAGGGCGATGGCTTCGCCAACCCCAAGTTCCACGGCGGCCCCGACCGCGCACTCTGCCTCTACGCGCTCGAGCGTATCGAGGCGCTTCAGGTCGAAGGACACTCCATCTTCCCCGGCGCGATCGGCGAGAACGTCACCACCGTCGGCCTCGATTGGAATCTCGTCGTCCCCGGCGCCCGTCTCGCGCTCGGCGACTGTCTCATCGAGATCGTGCGTTACACCACACCCTGCATGACCACCGGGCGCTTCGTCAGCGGCGACCTCAAGCGCTATCACCACGAGCACAATCCCGGCTGGAGCCGCGTCTACGCGCGTGTGCTCACCGGCGGCCTCCTCCGCGTCGGCGATCCGGTGCGCATCGAGAAATGACCAGGCTCGCGCCCAAAGACCTCCTATGTTCTTGAAGGACTGCTTCGCTGGCGGTAGCCCCGGCAAGCGCCGCGCCACGCTCCGTGCCCGGTGCCTCATCCTCACGACATCGCTTCTCCTTGCCACCGCGTGCGCCACCGCCTCGCAATCTACTGCTGCTCCAACTCCTGCCCCAACGAACTCGCCTGCCTCGATTGCGACACCAACCCCTGCGTCAACGGCTGCGGCGACCGCTACCTTGCTCTCGTCGCCCTTCCCCACTCCTACCGTTGCTCCGGCGACCTTGTCTACCCTGATTGCCACGCCGACCCCTAGGCCATCTGCTGCGCCAACCGCTCCCGCCTCCACCGTTTCCCCCACAGCGCGGTCGATTCCCGCCGCTACCTCGCCTCCCACTGCCGAAGCCACCGTGTGGCTCTGCCGGCCGGGCATGGCCAACAACCCGTGCCTGGAAAGCCTGGACTGGACGGACGTAGCTGCAGATGGCGCGTTCAGCGTGCAGCGCGCCAAGCCGGCCACCGACGCTCCGTTTGACTGCTTCTACGTCTATCCCACCGTCAGCCAGCAGAAAACCGACAACGCCAATCTGACCGTCGAGCCGGCTGAAATCAACGTCGCCATTTTCCAGGCCTCCCGCTTTTCCCAGGTCTGCTCCGTCTGGGCGCCGATGTACCGGCAGGCGACGAACCCCTCGGCCTTGACTCCAGGCGCGCTCGCCGTCGCCTACGAAAGTCTCTTGTCCGGGTGGCGGGACTACATCACGAACTACAATCGCGGGCGGCCCATCATCTTTATCAGTCACTCACAAGGTTCGTCGCTGTTGATCCGGCTCTTGAGCAGCCAGATCGATCCCAACCCATCGCTCCGCAAACAACTCGTCTCCGCCATCATCCTCGGCGGCAACGTCCAGGTCCCGGCAGGCAAGGATGTCGGCGGTTCCTTCCAGAACATCCCCGCCTGCCGTTCGGCGCAACAGACCGGCTGCGTCATCGCCTACTCGACCTTCTACGGGCAGCCGCCTGCCAATAGTCTCTTCGGCATCCCTGGCCGTGGCGTAAGCGTCTTGTCCCAGCAGTTCACCAGCGAGGGCATGGAGGTGCTCTGCACCAATCCCGCGAATCTGAGTGGAGGCGTCGCGCCGCTCCATCCCTACTTCCGCCCGATTCCCGCCTTCGTGCTCCAGAAGCCGCTCCCCACCGCCTGGGTCGAATACCCTGGTCTCTACACAGCGCAGTGCCAGTCTTCCGGCGGCGCGACCTGGCTCCAGGTGAACGACGTTGGCGGCACCAGCGACCGGCGTCCTCGCTCTGCCGAGCTCCAGGGCCCGCAGTGGGGACTCCACGCCGCCGACGTGAACATCGCCCTCGGCGATCTCGTGCAGGACGTTGCCCAGCAGGAAGCCGCTTTTCACTAGAGGAGGCCCCCATGTTTCTAAAAGACCGCGTCGCTATCGTCACCGCCGGCGGTGGCCCCGGCATGGGCCGCGCCTTCTCGATGGCCCTCGCCCGCGAAGGCGCAGCCGTCGTCATCGCCGAAATAGACGCCGAGCGCGCGCGAAAGGTCGAGCAGGAAGTCGTCGCCGCTGGAGGCCGCGCCCTCGCTGTTGCCACCGACGTCTCGCGCAAGAGCGACGTCGAGCGCATGGTGCGCCAGGCCCTCGAGCGCTTCGGCCGCGTCGACATTCTTTCCAACCACGCGGGCATCTCCACCGCGGGCAGACTCATCGAGAACATCGACGAGGCCCACTGGGACCGCGCGCTCGCCGTGCATCTCAAGGGCACGTTCCTCTGCTCACAGGCCGTGCTGCCGCACATGAAGGCCCAGCGCTGGGGACGCATCGTCAACACGTCCTCGCGGGCCGCCTACCGCCCGACGGTGATTGGCCTCGCCGACTACGCCGCGGCGAAGGCCGGCATCATCGGCTTCTCTCGCGCGATGGCGATGGAAGTTGGCGCCTACGGCATCACCGTGAACTGTATCGCCCCCGGCCTCGTCTCCGGCAGCGGCATGGGCCTGCTCAACCCACGTCCCGCATACGCTCCTGAGCAGCGCGACCGCGCCGTCAAGGGCGAAGGCCAGTTGGTGCAACCCGTCCGCGAGATGACGCCCGACGAAATCGCCGGCGCGCTGCTCTACCTCGTCGGCCCCAGCGCCGAGCGCGTCACCGGAATGGTGATGCACGTCAACGGCGGTTCCTACCTGCCCTCGTAACCCGCTTGCCGCCCAACGCGCACTACCGCGGTTTCTTCTTGTCCCGTTCTTCCCGGGCCATGTCCTGTACCGTGCGGATGAACGCGCTCTTCCCGTCCGTGTAGGCATCGCGGTCCGTGCGGAACCGTACCGCCAGGTCACGCTTCAGTTGTTCGTATTGGCGAGCCACGTGCGGATGCCAGCGCAGATAGTCGCGGAACAGGATCTCGCGTTCCCAGAATTCGCTCGTCACGGCGACTATGTGGACGTGATGCGAGCGCAGGCCCTTCTCGTCGACTCGGCGAAAGAACTGCCGTCCCTCGAGCGGCCTGTGCAACTTCGATTCGGGTACGTACTCGTAGCCCAGGGCTTCCATGCGCGGGATGCACTCGCGCGCATCCTCGAGGCGTCGCAGCCCGACGAGGATGTCGATGATTGGCTTCGCTGCGAGCCCTGCCACCGACGTGCTGCCGATATGCTCGATCTCCTGCACCCACGGCAGCAGCGCCTCTCGGATGCGCCGCCGCTCGAACCTAAAGATCCCCGCCCATATCGCGTCGTACGGCACGATGACAACGTCTTCTGCTGGTTGCGGCGCCACTGGCGATTCACCCCTTTGCTCCTATTCGTGAAACGTCGAGAGAAGCGAAGGGTTAGGCGTTGCAACTGACGTCTTCTACGGCGCGATCGCTGCCCGCACGACCTTGTCCTGCCTCTTGCCGAGCCACTCCGACTGCGCGAACGCCTCGTCGATCTTCTCCAGCGAGTAGGTGTGCGAGACGACCTTGTCGAACGGGTACTTGCCCCAGTTCCGCGAGATGAAGTCCAGCACGCGCGGGATCTGCCGCGGCTCGTACAGCATCACCCCGTGGACACTCCGGTTGCTGAACGTGAGTTCCGCCGGATCGTACGGCATCGTCATGCCCCGGCTGATGTTGCCGATCTCCAGATAGCGACCGCTCGGCCGCGTCATGTTCCAGCCTTCCTGCACCACCGTCGGGAAGCCTACGAGTTCGGCGACCACCTCTGCGCCCAGCCCGCCGGTTAGTTCCTTCACCTTCGCCACGCGCGCGTTCGAGTCCTTCACCTGCGAGGCGTCGATCACGTGGTCCGCGCCGAACTGCTTCGCCAGCGCCAGCCTCGGGGCGAGCGCGTCGATCACGATCAGCGGCGCCGCCCCCATCTCCTTGGCGACCACCGTGGCGAAGAGGCCGAGGCCACCCGCGCCCTGGATCACGCACGACTCGCCGAATTTCAGGCTCACGGCATCGAGTCCCTGCGCCACCTGGCAGAAGGCGCAGTTCACCGAAGCGACGAGGTTGTCGGGGATGCGGTCGTCCTCCACTTTGAACACGGCGCGCCCTGGCGTGACGTAGTAGTACTCGCCGTAGCCGCCTGTGAAGTACGGCCACTCGCCGATGGCGCCCCTGCGCGCGTATTTGTTCGGGCACGCCCGCGTGTGGCCGCTGAGGCAGACCGGGCAGCGCTGGCATGGCTGGAAATACTGGTAGACAACGCGGTCGCCTTCCTTGAGCGGCTTGCCGAGCCAGTCCGTCTTCACGCCATCGCCCAGCGCCGCGACCCGTCCCGCCATCTCGTGGCCCAGGATCGACTCCCGCGAGCCGTCGAACCCCGCCTTCGCCATGTCGCCGCGATAGATATGCAGGTCCGACCCGCAGATGTTCGCCATGCTGATCTTGACGAGCATCGCCCCCGGCTCGAGTTTCGGCAACGGAAACTCGCGTATCTGGAACGGCCTCTTCGGCCCCACGAACACCGCCGCCTTGCCGCTGCTCGCCATGGCTGCCTCCAAACGAAACGTGCCGAGAGAATAGCACGAACTCCCCGTTGTCATGCTGAGGTACACCTCAGCATCTAGCACCTACCACCAACCCCTCGCGCCGTGCTCTTCTGTAGGGGCCGATTTCAAATCGGCCCGCCCCTCCCCTCCCTACTGGCGGAACCCGCCGCCATCGCGCTAGCATCCAACTGGCTAGACAACGATTTGCGCTGGAGGCGTCCCATGACGACCACGACCCAAGGCCGCTCGGTCAAGTCCATCATCAACAGCACGCGTACCTTCGAAGGCGGCGGCTTCCCCGTCCGTCGTCCGTTCCCCACGCAGAGCCTCGACCACGTCGACCCCTTCCTGCCGCCCGACGAGATGGGGCCGATCGTGACTGCGCCGAACGAGGCGAAGGGCGCGCCGGATCACCCGCATCGCGGCTTCGAGACCGTCACCTACATGCTCTCGGGCCAATTCCAGCACCGCGACTCGGCTGGGAACGCGGGCACGCTCAACGCTGGCGACGTCCAGTGGATGACCGCCGGTGCCGGTGTCGTCCATTCCGAGATGCCCTCGGCGGCCTTCCAGAAGACCGGCGGCAAGATGCACGGCTTCCAACTCTGGGTGAACCTCCCGCGGCGTGACAAGATGATCAAGCCGCGCTATCAGGACACCGCGTCGGCGAAGATCCCCGTCGTGGAGAAGGGCGGCGTTCGCGTGAAGGTCATCGCGGGCGAGTCGCTCGGCGCGAAGGCCGTCATCGACACGCGCACGCCGATCCTCTATCTACACTTCACGATCCAGCCCGGGGCCTCGATCGATCAGCCCGTGCCGCGCAACTTCCAGGGCTTCGTCCACGTCTTCGGCGGTAGCGGTCTCATCGGCCGCGAGGCCAAGCCGGTCGCCGATGGCCAGGCTGCGCTGCTCGCCGGCGACGGCGACTCCGTCCGCCTCGCCGTTCCCGCCGACGCCAAGCAGCCCCTGGAGGCGCTGCTCATCGCCGGCGTCCCTCTCCGCGAGCCCGTCGCCCGCTACGGCCCCTTCGTCATGAACACCCGCGAGGAGATCACGCAGGCCGTGGAGGACTACCGCGCGGGGAGGATGGGCGTGATTGCGGGGTAAGGGCTATCGGTGTCGCGTACAGAGAGGTTCCGCCTTGGTAACTCTTGCTTCTACTCCGCACTGGTGGCAGACCTTTTCTCGATAGTTCTCGTTGCCCCACTCTGCCCATTCTTCATAGCAGCCTTCGCATAGCGGGTGCGTCGGATTAATTCGCATGGGGTCACCGCAGCGGATGCAGAAGCCGAGCGCCGTCGCGATTGGCTGCGGTTGTGGGGTAACGGTCGAAGTGGCGGTGACCGCATTTGACAGGGCTAGAAGTTCCTGGACGTGCTTTCTAGCGCTAGCAGCCACTAGTGCATCAGTGATCCTCAGGGCAAATTCCTTCGAATTCTTTGACTCTTGAGTGAGGTTCATCGAACTAATCAAGATTCCTGACTCGTTCGCATAGATTTTGGAATGAAGCCGTTCGACGGCGCGGAGCTCGACGCCTTGTTCTAGTAGCCAGGGAACGTCCTTGTTTTTGGGCGTAAGGCAGTTACGTCCCCCACTCGACGAATCCTCGGGCCGACCGACGATAACAACCTTCACTCCTCTTCGCCGCGCTAGCTTAATTTGGTCCTTCAGGTGCTGCAAGAGATCGATGAATGGCGAGACAAGGATTACCTGCTTCTGCGCCGTTCTCACAATGTCCGTAATCTGATCATCGACCTGCTCATTGAAGAAGATCGACTGCTCGTTGGTCATGATTTGCCCCCGGCCAATTGCTGCGCATTCTATCACCCGTCATCCAAGATTTGGGCCAACGATGGACTCCCTGTGCTAAACTATCACATCATGCGCCGCTTCCCCTTTTACGGCTTCTTCTACGACCCGGCCACCTAGGCTCCGGTAGCGGCGCGTTGTGCGAAACGTAAGGCCCCCGGACACCGGGGGCCTCGTAGTTTGTAAGGGGTTCGATGGACACGACCGTGAACACGGCTCTGGTCGTCCTCCCACCGGCAGCGCCGGTGAGCGACGCGACGCCTCAGCCCGGCGAGGTGCCCTGGAACGGCGGCGATGTCGTCCGCGGCATCCTCTTGGTTATCGCCATCGTCGTTGGCCTGCTCATCATCGCCACGATCACCAAGAAGGCTGGCGCCAGCGACGCTGGAACCGTCGTTCCGCTGACCGTGCTCCTCGAGCTGTCGTTCCTCTGGACCGTCTGGCGCGTCGTCGCCAAGAAGCACGGCTGGCGCGCCGTCGGCTACCGCGCGCTCGACCTCAAGGCGGCGTGGGGCACGATAGGCAGGAACATCGTCATCGCCTTCGGCGCCGCCCTCGTCTATGCGTGGATTCTCAACGCGACCGGCCTCACCGACAAGGCGCGTTCCCAGGACTACCTTAACGACCCCCACTACGTCATTCGTGCAGGGATCGCCTTCTCCGCCATCGTCCTCGCGCCCATCTGCGAGGAGACTTTCTTCCGCGGCTTCGCCCTCCAGGGCCTGCGCAACCGCTTCGGCCCGATGTGGTCGGTTATCCTCGCCTCCCTGCTCTTCGCCCTGGCGCACATCAGTTACCTCGCCTACGCCCCTATCTTCATCGTCGGCATCATCCTCGCGCGCGTCTTCCAGCGCACCGGCTCCATCTTCGCCAACATGCTCGTCCACGCTGGCTACAATGGCATCATCGTCGCCATCGCCCTCTCCGTCTCCAAGTGACCATGATGAACCGAACCGTACATAACGCCACGCTGGCGACACCCTTCTGTAGGGGCGAATTTCAAATTCGCCCGTCCCTCCCATCCGTCTCCCCCTCTCTCCGCTCCGGAGAGAGGGGGCAGGGGGAAGAGAGGTGACCCGCCTTTCCGACACCTTCGCTCGCCTCAAGCGCGATGGGCGCACCGGCCTCATCGGCTACGTGACGACGGGCTTCCCGGACGTCGAGACGACGCTAGCCGTCGTGCCCGCCATCGTCGAGGCGGGCTGCGATATCATCGAACTCGGCGTGCCGTTCAGCGACCCGCTCGCGGACGGGGCAACCATCCAGCGGGCCAACCAGGCCGCCCTCGAGCGCGGCGTCACCCTCGAGACGTGCCTCCAGGTGGCCGAGACGCTGCGCAAGCGGCTTCCGCTTGTCCCCATCCTGTTGATGGGCTACTATAATCCGGTTTTGGCGTTCGGCGTGGACCGCTTTGCCCTTCGGGCTGCCAAAGCCGGCGTGGATGGGGTCATCGTGCCCGATCTGCCGCCGGAAGAGGCTGGCCCCCTCGCGGAGGCGCTGCGAGGCCCGGGTATGGCGGTCGTATTTATGCTGGCGCCGACGAGCACCGACCGCCGGATGGACGAGGTCGCCGGCATGTCGAGCGGCTTTGTCTATTGCGTGAGCCTGACCGGCGTCACCGGCGCTCGTAGCGAACTGTCGGCCGACCTGCCAGGCTTCCTGGCGCGCGTGCGACGGCATACGAGCCTGCCGCTCGCTGTCGGGTTCGGCATCTCCACCGCCGAGCACGTCCGCACGGTCGGGGAGCACGCCGACGCCGTAGTCGTCGGCAGCGCCCTCGTCGCCACCATCGAGAAGGGCGGCAAGGCCGGCGCAGTCGAAGGCGCCCGCAAGTTCGTGGCCGAGTTGAGCAAAGGGACGGGACGGACCCTCACCCTGCACCCTCTCCCGCGGACGGGAGAGGGGAGGAATATGACGTGATGAGCAGAGGCGTGCGCGGCGCAATCGTCGCCGAAGCGAACAGCAAGGAGGCGATCCTCCGCAACACCCAGGAGTTGTTGCGGGAGATGATGCGCGCCAACGGCTTCCGCAAGGACGACGTCGCCTGCGCCTTCTTCACCACCACGCGCGATCTCAACGCCGACTTCCCCGCCGCAGGCGCGCGCCAGATGGGCTGGACCGACGTCCCCCTCCTCTGCGCTCACGAGATGGACGTCCCCGGCGCCCTCGGCAACTGCATCCGCGTCATGCTCGTCATCAACACGGACAAGAAGCAAAGCGACATCACCCACATCTACCTCAAAGAAGCCCGGAGGCTACGCCCCGACAACCACCAACCAAAATAGCCACTCTCCCCCTGGGAGCGCTTTCCCTCTTCCCCTCGCCCGTCTGCGGGAGAGGGTGCAGGGTGAGGGTTCCCGCTGAGCGCAGCGAGCTTGCCTAGGGGCAAAGCCCCCGGACGGGGGGCGTGGGGGGTGTCCCCCCAAAACGCCACGAGGGCGGGTGGGTGGGCCCACCAACGCCACGAAAAATGGAGCAACCAGCAGGTTCGACAGTAGTGAACGAAGGAGCACCACCATGATCGTAGTCATGACCCACGACGCGAAGCCCGGCGAACTCGACAACGTCGTAAACTTCGTCAAGCAGGCCGGCCTCCGCGCCAGCATCACCTACGGGGCGGAGCGCAACATCGTCGGCGTGATCGGCTCGATCACCAGCGACCTCGCCTCCTCCATCGAGCGCTTCCCCGGCGTCATGCAGGTGCTCCGCGTCTCCCGCCCATTCAAACTAGTGAGCCGCGAGTTCCACCCCGACGACACCGTCGTCAAGATAGGCAAGGTCTTGATCGGCGGCGGCAACCCGCCCGTCGTCATGGCCGGCCCCTGCTCCGTCGAGTCCGAGCAGCAGATGGTCGACACCGCCAAGGCCGTCAAGGCTGCCGGCGGCCATATCCTCCGCGGCGGAGCCTTCAAGCCGCGCACGTCGCCGTACAGTTTCCGAGGCCTCGGTGAGGGAGGGTTAAAATTCCTCGCCGCCGCGCGCGAAGTCACCGGCCTGCCCTTCATCACCGAAGTGATGACCATCAAGGACATCGGCGTCGTCTACAAGTACGCCGATGTCCTCCAGATCGGGGCGCGCAACATGCAGAACTTCAACCTGCTCGACGAGATGGGCAAGATCGATAAGCCCGTCATGCTCAAGCGCGGCCTCTCGGCGACCATCGAGGAGTGGCTCCTCGCCGCCGAGTACATCCTCGCGGGCGGCAACAAGCAGCTCATCCTCTGTGAGCGCGGCGTCCGCACCTTCGAGACCTACACGCGCAACACCCTCGACATCAGCGCCATCCCGCTCGTCCACAAGTTGAGTCATCTGCCCGTCGTCTCCGACCCCAGCCACGGCACCGGCAAGTGGTATCTCGTCGCCCCCATGGCCTGCGCCTCCATCGCCGCTGGCGCCGACGGCCTGATGATCGAGGTGCACCCCAACCCCGACCACGCCAAGTCCGACGGCGCGCAGTCGCTCACCTTCGAGAACTTCAGCATCCTCATGGAGCAGGTTCGCGCCGTCGCCCGCGCCGTTGCGCCTATCCGCCGCCCCGCGATGGCCGGCGCGAAAACGTAGTCGCTGTCACCCTGAGCGAAGCCGAAGGGTCTCTCCGAATTGGGGTGGGGTGCTCTTTCCCTCTCCCCTCCCGTAGGGGCGACCCGCCGGGTCGCCCTCCTCTCCCGCTCGCCACACCGAGTATCATTCGAGGCGAAAGTAACGACAGGCGCACCAGATGGATCCCCTAGCCGACCTCACAGCCACTCGCGTCGATCGGCCCGCCGCGCTCACCATTGGCGTCTTCGATGGCGTGCACACCGGCCATCGCTACCTGATGGATCAGGTGCGTGCCGCCGCCAAGCGCGATGGCCTCGCCGCGGGAGTCGTAACCTTTCGCAACCACCCCGCGACGGTGCTCGCGCCGCATATCCCACACACCTACCTCTGCAGCGTCGACGAGCGCCTCGCCCTGCTGCGCGACACTGGCGTCGATTACGTCGTGCCCGTCACCTTCACGAAGGAGTTGTCGCAACTGCGCGCCCGCGACTTTGTCGATGCGCTCGTCAAGCGGGTGCGGATGAAGCGCCTGCTCTGCGGCCCCGACTTCGCGCTGGGCAAGGGCCGCGAAGGTACTGTGCCTGTCCTCGAGTCGCTTGGCCGCGAGATGGGCTTCGCCGTCGAGCACGTGAAGCCGCTCGTCCGCGATGGCATGGTCATCAGCAGCACCGCCGTGCGCGAGGCGCTCAAGGCGGGCAACATCCGCCTCGCGACGAGTCTCCTCGGGCGTCGCTATCGCCTCAACGGGCCGGTCGTCAAGGGCGACCAGCGCGGGCGGACGCTCGGCTTCCCCACGGCGAACATCGCCGTCGACGCCTACTACGCCCTGCCCGCCGATGGCATCTACGCCACCGTCGCGCACATCGACGGCAAGGCCTTCGACTCGGCGACCAACATCGGTGTGCGGCCGACCTTCGGCGTGCTGGGACGCACCGTCGAGGCGTATATCATGGACTTCAGCGGCGACCTCTACGGCAAGCACGTCGACCTCGAGATCGTCGAGCGCCTCCGCCCCGAAGAGCGCTTCGCCAGCGTCGATGCGCTCATCGCCCAGATGCACCGCGACGTCGCCGCCGCCCGCTAAATCCTCGAAAGCAGAACGAGGGCATAATCTCTTGTTGGGGCGACCGGCCGGTCGCCCCTACGCCACGACACGGGACGTCACGTATACCGCAAAGAACCAACCCATGACCGTCCGCACACCCACCGACGCCGAACTCCACCGCATCCTCAACCGCGGCGTCGCCGAGATCATCGTCCGCGACGAGTTCGTCCGCCTGCTCAAGGCCGGCAAGCGGCTGCGCCTCAAGCAGGGCTTCGATCCCAGCGCGCCCGATATCCACCTTGGCCACGCCGTCGGCATGCGCAAGTTGCGCCAGTTGCAAGAACTCGGGCACACCGTCGTCCTCATCGTCGGCGACTGGACCGCGCAGATCGGCGACCCCAGTGGCCGCTCGGCGACGCGCAAGATGCTCATCGCCGACGAGGTCGCGCGCAACGCCGAGACCTACCTCCAGCAGTTCTTCCGCATCGTGGACAAGGACCGCACCGAGGTGCGCCGCCAGACCGAGTGGTTCAACAACTTCGGCCTCGCCGACGTCATCCAGTTGACGCGCAAGTTCACCGTCGCCCAGATCCTCAAGCGCGACGACTTCGCCAAGCGCTACGCCGACAACCAGCCCATCGCCGTGACGGAGATGCTCTACCCGCTGCTCCAGGCCTACGACTCCGTGATGGTCAAGGCCGACGTCGAGTTTGGCGGCACCGACCAGCGCTTCAACAACCTGCTCGGCCGCGAGTTGCAGGGCATCGAGGGCCAGCGCCCGCAGCAGGTCTTCCTCGTCCCCCTCCTCGTCGGCACCGACGGCGCGCAGAAGATGAGCAAGAGCCTCGGCAACTACATCGGCGTCGCCGAGCCGCCCGAGTCCATGTTCGGCAAGACGATGTCCATCCCCGACACCCTGCTGCCGCTCTACTTCGAGTTGCTCACCGATGTCTCTGACGACGAGTTAGCGAGCATCAAGCGCAGCGTCGAGTCGCACGACGTGAACCCGATGGACCTCAAGAAGCGCCTCGGTCGCGAGTTGGTCGCGCAGTTCCACGGCGCAAACGCAGCGCAGGCGGCGCAGGCCAACTTCGAGCGCGTCGTCCAGCGCAAAGAGGTTCCTGAGGATATACCGACGCTGGCGCTGCCCTTCGCTGGCAACAGCGGCCACGCCAACGCCGACCTTGTCGCCAAGCCCGGCCAGGGCAGCGCCGAGGTGCACCTCGCTCGCCTCCTCGTCCGCGCCGGCCTCGCCCCGAGCGCCGCTGAAGTGCGCCGCCTCCTCAAGCAGGGCGCCGTCCGCCTCGACGGGCGACAACTCGGGGAGAAGGACATCGTGGTGACGCTGTCGCCGAACGCGAAGGTGCAGGTAGGCAACCGGCGGTTCGTGCAGGTGGTGGACGGGTAGGGCACGCTCCAACACTTTGCCTTGATCCTAGCCCAAAGCCTTCAGAAACTGGTCTACAGTAAGCCCTGCCCTGGCGATCAACGTTCGAAGGGTGCCACGAGCCACGGTTGGATGATTCGGGATAGAGAGCGTCGCGATGTGCCCCGGCTTGGTCATGATGATGTGACTGCCACGCTGCCGGGCTATTTCCCAGCCAAGACTCCGAAAGACTCTGACCACTTTCCCGGGCCGGAGGATGGGAACCTGGGCCATCAGACGGCTACGTCAACTTCCTTGACCTGCACCGTCAGCGGCATCTTCTTCTCAGCCCTGACAGCAAGGCACGCCTTGATTGCCTTCCGGATGTTGCGTTGGGCCTCGACCTCGGTCTTGCCCTGGCTGACACAACCTGGGATGGCAGGACACTCGGCGATGAACACGCCATCTTCATCCTGAGTTACGGTGACGAGGAATTTCATTGGGACGTACCTCGAAGTGCCTTACCCGCTGTTCCAAGTATATCGTTATCCCTTAGCTCCGGCGTGGCAGCAAGTGTTACGATGCGGGAAAGCCGATGGCAGGTGCGCCAATGACTCTGACAGCGACTGACACCGCCCTCTCCCCCGAAGCCTTCCTCGACTCCCTCTTCGCCTGGCAGGCCAGCGTCGTCAAGCGCCCCCGCGTCTGGGAAGCCATCCTCGCCGGCACCGCGCCGAAGAGCGCCATCCACGCCTACCTCAAAGAGAAGTTCTTCCTCCACTGGCACTCCGAGCCCGAGATCGCCGCGATGGTCTCCCTCGCGAAGGACCGCGCCACCTTCATGGCCCTCGCGAAAAACTTCTCCCGAGAGGCGGGCTTCTTCCAGACCGAGAACCACACCGAACTGTACATCCGCTTCTGCGAGGCGATGGGCGTCTCCCGCGAGTCGATGATCGCGCACGTGCCGCTGCCCGCCACGATTGGCGCCTTCTACACGCTGTCGTACTTCCGGCGCGCCTCGCTCGAAGAGGCCATCGCCGCCTTCTCCCTAGCCTCCGAGGGCCGCAAGCGCGCGCCGAAGGGCGAGGCGACGGGTCGCATGAAGCAGTCCGAGGCCTTCCGCAAGCACTACGGCCTCAGCGCGCGCGACGTCGAGTTCTGGACCGTCCACGAGGGCGAGGTGGAGGACGAGGACATCGCCACCGGCGTCGCACTCGTCCGCCGCTTCATCCACACCCCCGACCAGCAGTTGCGCGCCCGCCACGCCTTCATGATGACCACGCTCACCAAGCAGCACATGTACGAAGCCTGCGACCAGTTCCTGAGCGGCTGACCCCACTGTCATGCTGTGCCGTTCTCGGCCCAGCATCTGCGTCCGCGCTCTTCGCTCTATCCAGCCCGCTACTCCCTCATGCGCCAACTACTGTCACCCTGAGCGGAGTCGAAGGGTCTCTCCGAATTGGGGCGGGGTGCGGTGGCCTCCTCCCTCTTTCCCCCTCCTGTCGTGCTACAATTTTCCGACGAAATGCGTCACGACTCCTGAATTATTCCCACCCCTTCCCTCCCAGGGAATGGGAAGGGGTTAGGTTCCATGCCTCAGCCCATCGACCCCTACGAACCGTCCGCCATCGAGGCCAAGTGGCAGGCCCGCTGGGAGCGCGACGCCCTCCACCACGCGAGCGACGACGATCCGCGCCCGAAGTGGTACGCGCTGACGATGTTCCCGTACCCCTCGGGGGACCTGCACATCGGCCACTGGTACGCCTACACGCCCCACGACGCCCACGCGCGCTTCATGCGCATGCGCGGCTACAACGTGATGAACCCGTTTGGCTTCGACGCCTTCGGCCTCCCCGCCGAGAACGCCGCCATCAAGCGCGGCATCCACCCGCGCACCTGGACGCTCTCCAACATCGAGCGCATGCGCGGCCAGATCAAGCAGATGGGCGCATCGTTCGATTGGGAGCGCGAGGTCATCTGCTGCCTGCCCGAGTACTACCGCTGGAACCAGTGGTTCTTCGTCCAGATGTTCAAGCGCGGCCTCGCCTACCGCGCCAAGGCCCCTGCCAACTGGTGTCCCAAAGACCAGACCGTGCTGGCGAACGAGCAGGTGAAGGACGGCCGCTGCGAGCGCTGCGGCACCATTGTCGAGCGCCGCGACCTCGAGCAGTGGTTCTTCCGCATCACCAAGTACGCCGACCGGCTGCTCGACTTCTCCGGCCTGCTCGATTGGCCAGAGAAGATCAAGATCATGCAGCGCAACTGGATCGGCCGCAGCGAAGGCGTCGAGTTGTCCTTCGACATCGCGCACTATCGCCTCGACCAGAAGGCGATAAAAGTCTTCACCACGCGACCCGACACTGTTTTCGGCGTGACCTTCCTCGTCCTCGCCCCTGAGCACCCGCTCGTCGAGAAGTTGACGACGCCCGACCGCAAGCGCGACGTCGACGCCTACATCCAGCAGGCCCGTCGCGCCTCCGAGATCGAGCGCATGTCCACCGAGCGCGAGAAGACGGGCGTGCCCATCGGCGCGCACTGCGTCAACCCGTTCAACGGCGAGCGTGTCCCCATCTACATCGCCGACTACGTCTTGATGGGCTACGGCACCGGCGCGGTCATGGCCGTCCCCGCCCACGATGAGCGCGACTTCCAATTTGCTCTGAAGTACGGGCTTCCCGTATTACCTGTGCTCGAACGCCCCGACGGGCTGACGAAGTCGTTCGCCATGAAACGCACGATGCGAGAGGGATTCGCAGACGCGTTGCGCAGTGAAGGTATTCCGTTTGAAGACAAAGCCGGCCATCTGTTCATCACGATCCCCCAAGCAAAGGTAGGCCGCTACGTCAAGATTGCCCGCGCGCATCTGCAGCCTGGTTCGTGGAACGAGCTTGTCGGGGGCCAGTGGTTGTTCCTCTTCGACGATGGAGTAGTTGAGTGGGACTCGTTCGAAGCGGAAAAGCGCATCCTCGCGCGCTGCAAGGCAGTCGAGCCGAACGTTCGCAACCGCCGAACGCTCATGGAAATGCTCCACAGCGTTGAGTTCTACCGAGATGCGCTCTTCCACGATGCGTTCGGCACGATGGTCAACTCCGGCCGCTTCGATGGCACTCCTGGCGACAAGGCCTTCGACGCCGTCGCCGCCTACGCGGAGCAGCAGGGCATCGGCAAGCGCACGATCTCCTATCGCATCCGCGACTGGCTTATCTCGCGGCAGCGCTATTGGGGCACGCCCATCCCCATCATCTACTGCCCGAAGTGTGGCACCTTGCCTCTCCCCGAGAAAGACCTGCCGGTGCTGCTTCCCGACGACGCCGAGTTCAAGCCGACCGGCGAATCGCCGCTCGCGCGCCATCCCACCTTCCCGCACGTGAAGTGCCCGCAGTGCGGCGGCGACGCGCGTCGCGAGACCGATACGATGGACACCTTTGTCGACTCGTCGTGGTATTTCCTGCGCTACACCAGCCCCGGCTACCACGCCGCGGCCTTCGACTCGGCGAAGGCGCGCAAGTGGATGCCCGTCGACCAGTACACCGGAGGCGCAGAGCACGCCGTCATGCACCTGCTCTACTCGCGCTTCTTCGTCAAGGCGCTCCACGACATGGATGTCGTGGCCTTCGACGAGCCCTTCCTGCGCCTCTTCAACCAGGGCATCATCCTTGGCGAAGACCACGAAAAGATGAGCAAGTCGCGCGGCAACGTCGTCAACCCCGACGACTTCGTGAAGAACCTCGGCGCCGACGCCGTCCGCACCTTTTTGATGTTCGTCGGCCCCTGGGACCAGGGCGCATCCTGGAGCACGATGGGCATCCAGGGCATGTCGCGCTGGCTCAACCGCGTGTGGGCCATCGGCACCCACGACCCCGCCGAACTCCCGTCAGCCGTTCGTGGTGAGCCTGTCGAACCTCGGTCGGCGCAAGCCGACCCCATGGCCGTCGAAGAGTTGCGCCGCGCGACGCACAAGACCATCCGGCGCGTCACCGCCGACCTCGAGAAGTTCCAGTTCAACACGCAGATCGCCGCGCTCATGGAGTTCACTAACCACCTCGGCAAGGCGTGGGATGCCAAAAACGTCGACCGCGACTCCTGGCGCGACGCCATCTCCACCCTGCTGCTGATGGTCGCTCCAACGACGCCCCATCTCGCCGAAGAACTCTGGGCGCGCACCGGCCACGCCTACAGCGTGCACCAGCAGCCCTGGCCCAAGTACGACGAATCGCTCGCCCGTGACCGCGAAGTGACGCTTGTCGTGCAGGTCAACGGCAAGTTGCGCGATAAGTTGACCGTCGCCCCCGACATCAGCGAAGCCGAAGCCACGCGCCTCGCCCTCGCCAGCGACAAAGTGAAAGCCAGCATGGACGGCAAGCAAGTCCGTAAGGTCGTCTACGTGCCCGGCAAACTCGTCAACGTCGTCGTCGGCTAACCCCTTCGACTGCTACCCAGAACCTCTTCGCCGTCAACGACTGTCACCCTGAGCGAAGTCGAAGGGTCTCTCCGAATTTGGTGGGGTCGGGGGTCTTCCCTCTCCCATCTGCGGGAGAGGGTTGGGGTAAGGGCCCGGAAGCATTCATCCAGGCCGATATGCCCTCGTTTTCACCGAGCGACTCGGCTCTCCCCTTGGGGAGAGAGGAAGGAGTGAGGGGTGACGCTTCGTTGACTACCAACGCCCCGAGTGCGCTCCAGCCGCCGTCACGTATTCTCCATCTTCCCCATGAACTTCTCCATCTCCTCCACGCCTCGCGGCCCCCACACCATGTCCAGCAGCGAGCACTCCACGCTCGCCGGCGGCCCCGCGTAGACGTTGCCCTCCTTGGTCATCCGCGCCGCCGTCGTCTCCTCGATGGAGACTGGCGCCGTCGCCGCGGCCCGGTCCGCGTAGATGCGCATCGCGATCAGGTGGTACGGCCGCTCCACCGAGCGGTAGACCTCCTCGCCGAGCACGCCCTTCTGCCGCGCGAACACCGAGAGAAAGTTCCGCACCCACGGCACCCACTGCTTGTCGAACTTCTCCGGGAACACATCCACCTCGATGTGCCGAATCACCTGCAACGCGCTCGCCAGCCCCTCAACACCACGACGTCCCCACACTACGTCGTGCAGCGTGTAGTCCTTCTGCACTACATTGGCGACGAGTCGCTCCTGCCGCACCGGCGCCAGTGCCATCTCAATCTCCAGCGACCCCAGCGCCTGCTTGCACTCCGCCTCCGACCGCCACGTCGCGATCGAGATAACCTGGTCTCCCTCGGTCCCCCTCTTCCCCTCTCCATCTCTGATGGAGAGGGTGCCCGAAGGGCGGGTGAGGCGCGCTGACCGCAGCAGCCGGTGTTGCACCAACCCCTCCTGCCTCGCCATCACCGACAGCGAGTTCTTCGCCCCCGCCGCGAAGCGCTCGAACCTCCCCGGCGCAACCGTCACCGTCGCATGCCGCACATACATCTCTTCCTCCATATCTGTCATGCTGAGGTACTCCTCAGCATCTAGCACGCACCACCAACCGAATTGCGCTCTCTTCCTCTTCTGTAGGGGCGCATTTCAAATGCGCCCGTCACCTCTCGCAACCGACAGCCCCTACCTCGCCGTCAGCCCCCGCAGGAACGCCACCGCCTCCTGCGCTGTCGCCACCTTAATGACTTTGATGTCGTGCGCCACGCGCCGCGCGTCGTCGTAGTTCTGCGGAGGCGATAAGAAGTACTCCGCGCCCGCGCTCTCTGCCGCCGCCACCTTCTGCTCCACGCCGCCGATCGGCCCCACGTTCCCATCGAGGTCGATCGTCCCCGTCCCTGCGATCTTGTGGCCTCGAGTCAGGTCCTCCGCGCTCACCGCGTTGGCCACCGTCAGCGTGAACATCAGTCCCGCCGATGGCCCGCCCGAAATCTTGTCCGGTCTGATCGTCACCGGAAACGGTAGCCGCACGTCTACGCCTGCATCCTCCATCGCGATGCCAACGCGCGGCGGGTCGCTCGGCGACGCTCCTGCGATCAGGGGCACTGCCAGCGACAGCGTCTGCCCATCACGCACGACCTGTACCTGCAGCGGCTTGGCTACATCCGCCTTCTGCACGATGGCCCGCACGTCGTCCGTCGTCCGCATCGGCGACCCGTTGATCGCCTTCACCACGTCCTGAGGCTGCAGGATGCCGTTCGCCTTGCTCTCCGGCGCCAGCGAAAGCACTCGCGCGCCGGTGCCCACCGCCTCGGCCTGGTACCCCGCGAGTCGCAGCCCCACCACCTCGGCGATCGTCGTGCTGTCGATCAACTCGCGGAACGATCGTAGCGCCTGTTGCCTCGGCGAGACCCCTCGCGGCACGACCACCTCTGGCGGCACCAACTTCACCGTCGGGGCTACCTTCGCGTAGACCCACTCCGCGGCCACGATGGGCGTCAGCGGAATAACCGTCGTCAGCAGGAACGTCCCCGGGTGCGTGTGCCGATACTCCTGCGGCACCGACACCATCGGCTCCACCCGCAGCGCGTCCCCGGGCGCCTCGAGTCCATAGTTCGTCGGCGCGAGGCCGAACGCCACTCCCATCATCACCAGCACCGCCACCACGACCGCCGTCCCTCGCGCCGCTAATGCGACGATGCCTAGTGGCCTAGCCTCGCGGCTGGCCGCGTCCAAAGTCCTCCCTCCCCTTGTGGGAGGGAGCGAGAGGGAGGGTCCGCGGTGCATCACGATCCCCACCGGCACCAGCGCGGCGAAGGCCCACGCCGTCGCCGCCGTCTGGTGGCTGAAGCGGTCGTGCTGTGCGAAGAGGAACGCTCCCCACCCCGTCATCACCGCCGCCACTCCCAGTCCGAGCCATCGCGCCCACCGATCGGCCTGTCGCGGCGACCGCAGCAGCCCCCACACCATCGCCCGCACGATGCGCCCGCCGTCGAACGGATACGACGGCGTCAGGTTGATGACCGCGATGGCCCCGTTGAAGACCATGAAGAATAAGACGATCGCGCCGTGGTCGGCGTTGAACTTTCCGTCCCACAACAGGTAGCCAATCCCCGCCAACGCCCCGCTTGCCACCGGCCCCGCCAGCGCCTCGATGGCCTCGCGCCACGGCGACCCCGCCGCCGGCCACGCCTTCGCCACGTCCCCGAACGGGTACACCGGCAGGCCATTTTTCCCCTCCCGCTCCACCCTCCTCCTCTCCGCACCGGAGAGGAGGAGGGTGGCGGCGAGGTGCGCCCCGACGTGCACCAGCAGCGACGCCACGAGCAGCGCAACGATCGGTACCCCGAGCCGCCAGCCGTGCCCCGTCGACGCCAGCGGCTCCATGATCGGCACGTACCATGTGGCGACTAGCCACAGCATCAGAGGCAGCACCGCGAGCCACCCGGCGCCGAAATGCAGCGCCGTCCCCGCGACTTGCACCCGCAGTGTCGGTATCGAAATCTTCAGCCGCAAACCATCGCCGCCTTTCCATTTCCTCGACGCACTCTACCTACCATATCGTTTCTGCCGTCCGAGCGGATGCCTACAACTGAAGTCAGGTGACGCGGTTGCCTGGCCCTGTATCATGCAAGGCGCGGCCAACATGCGCTGACCCAAGGGAGGACGTACATGCTCCAGCACCAAGCATCGGTGACCGTCAAGAAGCCCGTCGACCAGGTCTTCAAGTTCGCAGGCGCCGACTATGTCCAGAATCATCCCAAGTGGGACAAGAAATGCGTCTCCACTACACTCACGTCGACCGGTTCCCTCGGCGTCGGCTCCACCGGCCGCGAGGTGCGCAAGCAGGGCGGTCGCAAGCAAGAATTCGATTTCAAAGTAACCGAGTTCGTTCCCAACAAGAAACTTGTCTTCGAGACCACCTCCGGCCCCGCCAACTTCGCCTCGGTCATGACCTTCGAGGGGATGGGCGGCGATACGAAGGTGACGATGGCGGCGAAGTTGCAGTTCAAGGGGATGATGAGCCTCATGGCGCCCATGATTGGCGGCTCGTTCCGCAAGGAGATCGACGCCTCCATGGCCGAACTCAAGCGCCTCACCGAGGCTTGACCCTGGCTTGTGCGGCGGGTGGTGGTATCCCCAGAATCACCCTCGGTCCCGCGCGTCCTGAGGGGCTATGGACGAGTCCTCCGTGCGATCATGCTCCGGTGCCCGGCGGCGGCGCAGCGGCCGGGTGACCTTCCCCACGAGACGCCGCGCCCGCTGTGCCCTTTTTCTTACCGCCGCGCTGACAAGCACCCAGGCAAGCGATGTCAGCGCCCCTGGGTCATCGAACGCCGCATTCCGCCACGCCACCGCTCGCGACCCCGGCAACCAGTACCGCAGGTCGCTCCGCTTGCGGTGCACCGCGAACCCAAGGTGATCGGGGAAGTAGCACACGAGTGGCGCCCGCGATGCTTGCTGCTCTAGTGGCGGTCTTCGATGCTCGATTGTTCCCGTGTGGAAGAGGTCCGCAATCGCGCCTGGCACATCGACTCCCCAGTATGGCCCCCACCGAAAGCCCGAGGGCGCTCGAGGTATGAACTCCAACAAGTGGAGCTGTCCTGTTTCCGCGTCCTGCGCCCATTCGAAGCCGGACAGCCCACGGAAGCGTGTCGCCTGTGCCACCACCTCCACCACCGCCGCCATCCCCGGCGGATCGGCGAAGCGCCGCATCACCGACGCACCAAACGGAACCTCTTGCCGCTCCTTGGTGGATGAAAACCACGCGGCGATTTCGCCGCGGCGTAGTACGAGCTCGGTCACACCGGTCGGCCCGTGTATGTATGTCTGTATGAGGAATTCACCAGGACTCCCCGCATCCTTCCACATCTCCGGCATACGCTCTGGTGACTCCACCAACCGCACACCCGAGCCCCCTCGCGTGTGATTGCACTTCAGCACCGATGCGCCATGCGTCCGCACCCACTCTGCTGCCTCCTCCGGGCCCTGGCACACCCGGCCAGGCGCCATCGGAATACCTTGTGTGGGAGCCCATGTCGCGAACTCCGTTCTCGAACTGATCGCCCTGGCCACGTCCGGCTCGAGCCAGTCCATCCAGCGTGGCCGCTGGCTTCGGTTCGCCAGCGCTTCCACCATCGGCTCCTCCGTCAGCGTGATCAGGTCGTACTCCTGCGTGGCCAGGTGCGCTTCCACCGCCGCCAGCCGCTCTGGCATCGTCCCGACAATCTCGATGAACGCGTCCACGAAACGCGAACGGCGCAGCGGCTGCTTGCACGGCGCCATCAGTGTCACATGCGCTCCCGCAGCCTTGAACAGTCTCGGCAGGTGCCACGCCAGGTAGTAACTGTCGTTCGCAACAAGCAGCACGCGCGGACTATGTTCGCCCTGGACCTTCACGCTGGGGTACCCCCGAGCCGGATCTGATCTCTAGGCGGTGCCGTTTAGCAGTCGGAAGCCCGCGGATGGCACTCTGCCCTGCGAGCAATGAATGGGCTACGAATGATTCTACCGTGGAATCATGCCCTCGGTGCCCCGCGGTGTCGCAGCGGTCGTGTGATTCGACCCACCAGCCGCCGCGCTCGTTGAGCCCGTTTCCTTACCGCTGCACCGACAAGCACTCCCGTGAGGGACGCGAGTGCCCGCGGATCGTCGAGGCCCGCATTCCGCCAGGCCACCGCCCGCGATCCCGGCAACCAGTACCGCAGGTCGCTCCGCTTGCGGTGCACCGCGAACCCCAGGTGGTTTGGGAAATAGCACACGAGTGGCGCGGGCGATTTCAGCCAATCCACCTGCGGTCGGCGGTGCTCGATTGCTCCCGCGTGGAACACGCCCGCGATTGCACCCGGCACATCGACTCCCAAGTACGTCTCCCACCGAAGGCCCGCGGTGGCCCCGGAGATAAACTCCAACAACGTAAGCCCTCCCGTTTGCTCGTCCTGCGCCCATTCGAACCCACACAACCCGTGAAAGCACGTCGCCCTGGCCACCACCTCCACCGCTGCCGCCATCCCCGGAGGATTGGCGAAGCGCCGCATTATTGCTGATCCGAACCGAGCTTCTTGCCGCTCCTTTGTGGTGGAGAACCACGCGACAACTTCGCCGCGGCGTAGTACGAGCTCGGTCGTACCAGTCGGCCCATGTATGTACGTCTGTATCAGGAACTCATCGGGACTCCCCACATCCTTCCACATCTCCGGCACGCTCTCCGGCGACTCCACCAACCGCACCCCCGAACCCCCTCGCGTGTGGTTGCACTTCAGCACCGATGCGCCATGCGTCCGCACCCACTCTGCCGCCTCCTCCGGGCCCTGGCACACCCGGCCAGGCGCCATCGGAATGTCTCGCGCGGTAGCCCATGTCGCGAAGTTCGTTCTCGAACTGATCGCCCGGGCCACATCAGGCTCGAGCCAGTCCATCCACTGCGGCGGCTGCCCTCGACTCGCCAGCGCCTCTACCATCGGCTCCTCCGATAGAGATACGAGGTCGTACCGCTGCGTGGCCAGGTGAGCCTCCACCGCTGCCAGCCGTTCTGGCATCGTCCCGGCAATCTCGATGAACGCGTCCACGAAACGCGACCGGCGTAACGGCTGCTTGCGCATCGCCATCAGGGTTACATGCGCTCCCGCGGCCTTGAACAACCTCGGCAGATGCCACGTCAGATAGGTGGAATCGTTCGCCACGAGCAGCACACTTGGGCATCGTTCGCGCTGGGCATGCACGTCGTAGTACTCTCCAAACGAATCCGAACCCTAAACAGGGAACGTGCCACCCTCGTTTAGGAAAGCAGGTAATCCGAGCCAGTTTTGGTGCCAAACAACCGGCTACGAACCTTCATGTCGCCCCGATAACGTGCTCCCAGCTATCGCGTCATCACCGCGCCGG